>CAUWNL010000248.1:0-1566 GCA_963559995.1 uncultured Sarcina sp. | reverse complement strand
TTAGATAAATTATTAAATAAAGAAAATTAGAAATATTAAATAAGTTGATATATATAAAGGAGTATATAAAAAGATGAGAGCGATAATTCTAGCAGCAGGAAAGGGAACTAGGTTAAGGCCTTTAACTTTAGAAACTCCAAAGCCGTTAATAAAAATTAATGGAGAAAGTATAATAGAAAGACAAATTAATTTTCTTAAAGATATAGGAATAAGTGAAATAATTGTAGTAACAGGTTATTTAAAAGAAGAGTTTAATTTTTTAATAGAAAAGTATGGAGTTAAACTTATATATAATGATAAATATGATATATATAACAATATATATACAATGTATTTGGTTAAAAATTATCTTAAAAACTCTTATGTTATTGAGGGTGATGTATATATATATAGAAATTTTTTAAATAAAGATATAAAAAAATCATCTTATTTTGGTGTTATTAAAAATAATTATAGTAATGAATGGATTTTAAGAGCTGATAATGACAATAATGTAACCCAAATAGATATAGGTACTGAAGATGGGCAATATATAATGAGTGGAGTATCTTATTGGAATGAAGAAGATGCAAAATTTATTATTGATAAATTAAATAACTATATCTCTAATGAGAATTTTAAGGAAATGTTTTGGGATGATGTAGTTAAAGATAATATTAAAAATATGAATATTAAAATAGAAAAAATAAACTCTAATGATGTTTATGAAATTGATTCAATAGATGATTTAAATAAAGTAATAGATTATATTAGTTAATGATTTTTATAAAAATAAGTAAATATAAGGAGAAATACATGGATATTATACAAAATATACAATATTGTATACAAAATAATGATATAGAAAATGCTTATAAAATTTTATATGAAAATGAAAAAGATTATAAGGACAACCACGAATATTGTAATTTAAGTGGAATGTTATGCTATAAGATACAAGAATATAATTCGGCAATAAATTTTTATAAAAAATCAATTAATATAAAAGAAGATTATCTAGATGGTTACTTTAACTTAATATATACGTATTTAATATTAGGTGAAAAAATTAAAGCAACTTTATATGCTGGTATTTCATTAAGATATACTAATGATATTAGTTATATAGATGATATAAAATCATTATATGAAAATGAAGTTTTAAAAAATAAATACTTTAATATTTTAGAGAATGTAAAAAATAATTATTTAATAAGAAAAGATAATCTTAATTTATTTAAATATATTATATGTAAGTTTGATGACATTAATAAACAATATATTGAGTTTTTAGCAGAGAAAAATTTTTTTGATAACTGGGCTTATATAGAAGAGAATATAGTGATAACTAGTAGAGAAGTTATAGAAATGAGTAATTTTATAAACTTAAGTAATAATAAGGAATTTGATATTATAGTACCACTTAATGAAAATTATATAGATATTATAAAAAAATTATCTAATTATGGATTTGAAGCATGCAATATATTATATCCTATTAATGGTGTTATCGAATTATTTAAAGTTGATAGTGAAATTATGTTAGCATTAAAAAATGAATATTATGAAAAAAGTATAAAGTTAAAT
>CAUWNL010000247.1:0-1723 GCA_963559995.1 uncultured Sarcina sp. | reverse complement strand
AGCATCTATCATTTAAGGATATTATCCTTAAAATAATATAAATTTAATCTACAATACAATCCTCAACTTTTTCAGTTTCAGCTGCTTCTATTTCCTCTTTAACTTCTTCTATAACTTCATTGGCACTAGCTTCTTCCTTATCAATCTCTATATCTTCTTTATCTATATTAATTTTTGTTTCTTCATCTTTACTTTGTATATAGTCTTTCCAAGTAATAAAAATCTTATATAAATTTACTACATCTTGCTCATTATATAATAATATTGTTTCTATTTTTTCTTTTGGCATTCTTTCAATATATTCTTTATCCTTTAATACCTTATGAAATGTTTTAGCTAAATTAGAACCACTAATAACATCTCCTTCTCTATATATATTAAAAATCTTTTCTAAATTTTTAAGTCCTATAGATGTATTCATATTTCTTTCATATTCTTTTTGTATATCTAGAGATTTAAATTCTTTATCAAAATCAAAATAAATATTATATTTATTGAATAAGTATTTTATAACAGTAAAATCATTATTTCCTGAAAAAGTAACTATGACTTTCTTTCCCATCTTTTTCATTTTAGTAAAATATTTTTTTGCAAGTATTAGTATTTCAACTACTTCACTCTTATTTTCTATCATATATTGAGTTACATGTATCTTTTTATCAACATTATTATATATACATGCTCCAAATACACCTATACATTTTGGTTTCTTATAAACATAATGCTCTAAATCAAAATATATAATGTCCTCTGGGTTACACTGCACCTCCTTCCCTTCTAACATCTTTTCAATATTATATTCCTCTACATCAACAAAATTTTCTCTAATAATCACATTATCACTCTTTCTTACATTATTTATCTCCTGTTTTAGAATTTGTATATCTACATCTTTTTATTATACCATGTTATTAATACAGTGAATACCATTTATACTTCTTACTTTTTTCAAATATATAGTAAATTTGTTTTTAAATATGTTATTCATATTGACCAAGCCTTCTTTTCTTGATATTATATATTTGTAAAATTTTTTTTGATAATGATTTTCAATTTGGGGTGATATAAATGTACCTTTGTGATTTAAGGCTTGGCGAAAAAGCTAAGATACATGAAATAAAAGGAAATAATAAACTTACTAAAAGACTTTATGCTTTAGGTCTTATTCAGGGAACTGAAATAGAATTAAAAAGAGTTGCTCCTTTAGGTGATCCTTTAGTAGTAAACTTAAGAGGTTTTGATTTAGCTATACGTAAAAAGGATGCTAAAAATATTATTTTAATAGATTAATTACAAAAAGATAAAAATAAGGGGATGACAAAATGAAAAATGTAGCTTTGCTTGGTAATCCCAACGTTGGAAAAACTACACTTTTTAATAGCCTAACTGGTTCTAATCAAAGAGTTGGTAATTGGGCAGGTGTAACTGTAGATAAAAAAGAAGGCTTTTTTGATGATTTTAAAATAGTAGATCTACCTGGTATATATGCTATGGATACTTTTTCAAATGAAGAAAAAATATCAAAAGAGTTTTTAGAAAATGGACAAGTAGATTTAATATTAAATATTATCGATGCTTCTAATATTGATAGAAACTTATACTTAACTATGCAACTGAAGAAATTTAAAAAACCTATTATTTTAGCTGTTAATATGATAGATGTAGCTGAAAAAAAAGGTATAGATATCGATTATAAAAAATTAGAGAAACTTTTAAATGTAAC
>CAUWNL010000246.1:0-1848 GCA_963559995.1 uncultured Sarcina sp. | reverse complement strand
AATCTATTTTGAAGTGATAGAAAAAGTTTTAAAATATAAATATGTAAACGATACAAAGAGTGAGGGGATGGAATAATGAGAAAGAAAAAATTGATAGCAACAATTTTAGTTGTAACTTCAATATTCACAATGGTATTTACAGGATGCTCAAGCAATACTGCAACTAATAAGTCTAAAAAACAAATATTATTTTTTAGTAATAAAATAGAAGCCGTGGATACTTATAATAAACTTGTAGAGAAATTTGAAACTGAAAATCCAGATATAGATGTTGTTGTTAGTGCACCGCCGGATGCAACAACAGTATTAAAAACTAGATTAGTAAAAGGGGATGTCCCAGACATTATATCATTATCTGCAGATAGAAGTTTTGCAGACTTTGTAGATGCAAATATATTGGAGGATTTAAGTGATAAAATAGATTTTAGTGTCATTGATTCAGTTTATAATCAGATGTTAAAGGAGTTAGAGGTTGAAAGTGTAGATGGTGTTTATGGAATACCTTATGCATTAAATGCAAGTGGAGTTATATATAACAAGGATATTTTTGAAGACTTAGGATTATCAATTCCTAAAACATGGGATGAATTTTTAGAATTAGCACAAACTGTTCAAGATAAGGGTATAACACCGTTTTACTTTACTTTAAAAGATTCATGGACTGCATTGCCACAATGGAATACTATATCAAGTACTTTGGTTAGTAGTGATTCTTTTAAAAAAGTAAATAACAAGGAAACTAGCTTTAATGAACTATATTCAGAAACAGCAGATAAAATTATACAATTAATGAACTATGGTCATTCTGATAATTTTGGTGTTGGTTATAATGATGGTAATACAGCTTTTGCCAATGGAGAGTCAGCGATGTATTTACAAGGGAGTTATGCAATTCCAGCTATATTAACTGTAAATCCAGATTTAAACTTGGGAATGTTCACTTTACCTGCATCTAATAATGAAGATGAAAATAAATTAGTTTCTGGAGTAGATGTATATTTTGCTATTCCAAAAGACTCTAAGAATAAAGAAGAAAGTATAAGATTTATAAACTTCTTATTAGAAGAAGAAAATGCTAGAACTTATATAGATGAACAAAGTGCATTTTCAGCTGTTAAAGGTGTAAAACAAGAAGATTCAAAATTTGAAGCTTTTGATGAGTTCTTTGAAAATTCAAGGGTTGTAGATTTCCAAGATCATTTTTATTCAGCAGAATTACCAGCATCTGATATGATACAAACATATCTTTTAGAGGGGAACAAAGAAAAGTTTTTAAATAACTTCCAAAAGGAATGGGTAAAGGCTAATAGACAGTATATTAAAGAATAGTATGGAAGGGTGATTAGAAATGAAGAAAAGAGATATGTTTTTTTTATGTACAGTAATACCAATGATAGTTGTATTTTTCTTGTTCCACACATTCCCATTATTAAAGGGGTTAATGTATAGTTTTACAAATTTTAGAGGGTTTGGAGATTTTGATTTTGTTGGATTAATTAACTTTAAGGATTTATTTACTGATTCAAGGATATTAAATTCATATATGTTTACTTTTAAATTTGCTATAGTTACAACAATAATAGTAAATATAATAAGTTTAGCATTAGCATTAGCTTTAAATTCAAAGATAAAGTTCAAAACCACTTTAAGAGGATTATATTTCTTGCCTAATATTTTAGGTGGATTAATTGTAGGATATATATTTAATTATATTTTTACATTTATAATTCCTAAATTAGGAGAGGTTATGGGAAGTGAAGTTCTTAGTAAGAGTATACTTGGAAGTACAAGCTTAGCATGGATAGGTGTAGTAATTGTAGTTGCATGGCAATCAATAGCTTTTAATAC
>CAUWNL010000245.1:0-1881 GCA_963559995.1 uncultured Sarcina sp. | reverse complement strand
GGGGCTGTCGCATTAGCGGATAAAAAAATCCGCTAGCGATAGCTCTATTTTTGTATTTTAAAGAGATTCTCAGTCTACTATGACAAAAAATTAAATTGTATCTAAAAATGGGCGCACTTTAACAAGCCTCAATAATAAGACTTTTAAAAACTACTTTATGCAGTTTTGTTTAATTCAAATAAATGCTTTCCAGTTCGGTTAGATTGTATTTTGTTATGTAATTTATTTATATTATGGGACATGGCAAGTAATATACTTTCAGCTAATACGTTTTTTTGCCCACGGCACATAAATCTTCTAAAATTCATATCTTGTTTTATTTGGGCAAAAGAACCTTCTGCTTGAATACTTCTATTCATTCTAAGTAAACAACCTTCATCGGTAATAATTCTTTCTAAATTTTCTTTTCTTTGGCGATTAAACTTTTTTGAAGTTTCAAATCTTTTAGTTCTTTGTTCTAATGGAGTTTTAGAGTTATTACCTTTAATGCACTTACTCTTGTATGTACAATTACTACAATCCTTACAGACATAAATGTTTTTTTCACTTTTGTATCCAGATTTAGATTTTCTTAATTTTACATTTTCCATTTTTAATTGCTTTCTATTTTTACATATAAATAAATCCTTTTCAGCATCATAATCCATATTTTCTATCTTACCAATATCATTTTTATATTTTCTTGTTTTTGATATTTCATAATTAGCAGGTTTAATAAATGATATTTGATTATTATCTTCAATAAAAGAATAATTCTCTTCGCTTTCATATCCAGCATCAGCAACTATTTTTAAGTATTTAAAATTAAGATTTTCTTCAATACTTTTTAAGAATGGTATTAATGTAGTTGTATCTGTTGGTTGTGGACCAATTGTAAGCCATGTAATATATTCAGAATCAACACCATGTTGAAGATTATAAGCTGGTTTAAGTTGTCCATTTTTCATGGCATCTTCTTTCATTCTCATAAAAGTAGCATCAGTATCAGTCTTCGAATAACTATTTCTCTCTCCGCAAGTGTTTACTTTGTGATTATATTCTTTAAATTTTGAAAGATATTCCTCTAGTTTTTCTATAGATTTTTGTAAGGCAGTTTTTCTTTTACCACATCCGTGGACGAACTCTACACCTTCTAATTTTTTTAATTCATAAAGTTTTTTTCTTAGCTTTTTCACATGTTTCATTTGGAATTTATTTTTATAAATTAGTTTAATACCAAAAAGCTCTTCACATTCTTTTATAAGGTTAGCTATTTTAACCAATAACTTTGCTAGATTTTTTGTAACAGCTTTCTTCCATACAAAAGTATATTTATTTGCATAGGCTTCTATCTTAGTTCCATCAATAAATATAGATTCACCTGATATTTCTCCTATTTTATAAAGAAAATCAGACATTTGGGCTAAAATTTTTTCAGAGCATGGAGCAAAATGTAAACTTCTGAACCTTGCAAATGTTGAGTGATCGGGAGCGCATGCACCTTCTAATAAAAACATAAAATTTATATCTCTACGACATGAAATTTCAATGTCTCTTGAAGAATAAATACCATTCATGTAACCATAAAGCATAATTTTCAGCATGTTCATTGGCGGTACTTGATTTTCTCTTACTCTAGTATAAGTAGAATATAGCTCAGTTAAATCCATCTCCTCCACAAACTGGCTTAGTAATCTCACCGAATCATTTTCTGGAATTATGCAATCTATATCAAAAGGAAGTTTAAGTTGATAAACCTTCTGATTTAAAGTATAATTTCTTTGTAAGATTTTTTTTAGTAGCATAAAAATATTTTACCATAAATCCTAAACTTATAGAGTTTGGGATTTATTTTTTCGTCAAAAAGGAGCTGTGCACTAATTACTTAGTGCGACAGCCCCT
>CAUWNL010000244.1:0-2010 GCA_963559995.1 uncultured Sarcina sp. | reverse complement strand
AATATACGTTCATTTTTAATTTTTGTAATAGTTCTTATATCTTCATTAGGTGTTAATACTTTTATCTTATCTGTAATTACTGAAAGGTATAAAGATGTAAAGTATATTATGCCTGTTTTTGCAGGTAATATAGGAAGTGAATTTTTATCAACATTTTTATTAGTTTTAGGTTCACTCTCTGCTTTTGTTATTGCTTTACCATATTTAAGATATCTAAACAACGGAAAAAATTTAAAAAAACATAGCTTTATAGCATTAGGAATATTAGGTGCTATATGCATTTACATTCTTATTGGAATATTATCTACATTTGGTCCACTTAGAGCAACTAATCTCTTTTATCCTGAGTTTACTCAAAGTCAAAGAGTTCAGCTTTATGGCTTCTTAGAATTTGGAGATTTCTTCTTCTTATATCAGACAGTAGCTGGCTTTTTCCTAAAGTACATAATTGCAAGCTATGGGGTTTATATAATCTACAAAAAGCATATAAAAAACTATAAATATTTTAATACGGTTTACACTTTAGCAATCTTTATATTTGGAACATTTTTATCAAGAAATAATTATATTTTATTTTATATTCTTAAATATTATCAATATATTAATTTAGTATTATTTGTAGCAGTTCCACTTATTGCATTTACTGCTTTTTCATTAAGATTTAAGAAAAAATAATTTTATTTTTAACATATATTTAAAGTATGTTTGTTGCATTTTTACCAAATTATGCTATAATAATAGTGTAATAAAAATCATTAGGAAATTCTATGATAATATCATTAAAGTACCCCTTCTTTTCCTTAGGTGTGTATAATAGTTATCAAGATTAGACCTATGGATTTTAAGGAGGTATATAAAATGGAAGATAAAAAAATTATCTGTAAAGACTGTGGGAAGGAATTTATTTTTACTGTAGGGGAACAAGAATTTTACAAAGAAAAAGGATTTGAAAATGATCCTGTTAGATGCCCTGATTGTAGAAGAGCTAGAAAAGCTCAAAAGATGAATAGAGACAGAAGATAAATCTTTTGAATTAATGAAGAGTTGCTTTGCAGCTCTTCTTTTTGCATATTATCTTATTTTAGTTATGAATAAAAAAACAAATTAATGTTTCATTTGACATAAAATTTCGGTAATTTTATAATAGTAACTATAATTGAAATACGAAATTATAATAATCATATAAAACAGTTTTATAAAAAAGAAAAGGGGTGCTATATTTGGAAAACGTAGCAGAAAAGAAAAAAGTTATTTTCAGTGGTATTCAACCTTCTGGAAATTTAACTTTAGGAAATTACTTAGGAGCATTAAAGAACTGGGTTAAACTTCAAGACGAATACGACTGCTTCTTCTGTGTAGTTGATTTACATGCTATAACAGTTAAGCAACTTCCTGCAGACTTAAGAAAAAGAACTTTAGAAGTTTTAGCTATTTATGTAGCTTGTGGTATTAATCCTGAGAAAAATACATTATTTATTCAATCTCATGTACCAGCTCATTCTGAGGGTGCTTGGCTTTTAACATGTAATACTTATATGGGTGAACTTTCAAGAATGACTCAATTTAAGGATAAATCTCAAAAACATGGTGATTCTATACCTGCAGGCCTATTTACTTATCCAGTACTTATGGCTGCTGATATTTTATTATATAATACAGATTTAGTTCCTGTTGGAATTGATCAAAAACAACATTTAGAGTTAGCTAGAGACTTAGCTAATAGATTTAATAATGCTTATAGCCCAACATTTAAAATTCCAGATCCGTATATTCCACCAGTTGGTGCTAAGGTTATGAGCTTACAAGATCCAACTAAGAAAATGTCAAAATCAGATGATAATCCAAATAGTTATATCTTAATTATGGATTCACCTGATGTTATAAGAAAGAAAATAGCTAGAGCCGTTACTGATAGTATTGGTGTTGTTAACTATTCTGATGAACAACCTGGAGTTAAAAACTTACTTGATATTTTAATTGCAATTAAAGGATATAGCAAAGAAGAAGTTG
>CAUWNL010000243.1:0-2186 GCA_963559995.1 uncultured Sarcina sp. | reverse complement strand
ATTAAACTTTTAAAAACAGATGTGACAGAATAAAACAAAATTATCCTTGAAAGATAATATTCAATATTAACTGTTTAAAATATTTTAACTAAACATATAACTTCTAAATATCTTATATATATTTATATAACAGTAAGATGTGTTCAAATTATTTAAACACTAGATAAGATTTAATCAATCTCTGTTGGACATTGTCTTATTTGAGCCTAGAATCAATTTTAAGGGGGTTTGTGAATAAAAAGGTATAAACACTACACACTGTCACAAAATTGATTTTAAGGGCAAATAACCATAAATTTAAGGTATATAACAATACAACCTTTAGTGTATCTTGCCATATCCTGTTCTAAAAACAAAAATAAAATCCTTCTGTGTAATAGAAAAGGAATGAAATGAAATGAAGTAGAGTGGAGGAGGGGAAGAAGAACAGTATCTTGATTTACTATATATACTATAATATTTAAGTCCTATGCTATATATATATATATAAATATAAGTATAGCTTAATATAAAAGTATAATTCTTATATATACAGTATTATTCTTAATATATAAGTAATAGACTGTCAAAAATGACACCCCTACCAACTGTCAAAAATGACACCCCTATCCCTGTCAAAAATGACAGTTGGTTTTATTGGAATTGAGTGTTTTGTATAAAAATAGCTTAAAATGTGGATAAGTTGTTAATAACTCTGTTAATAAGTTGTGGAAAAGAATATTTTGATTGGCTTTTTGCTGGTGAATTTCAATACTATAATACCACTGAATAATTAATTCTTACCTTAGTACTTGTTATTTGCCCCAGTATTTACTTATAGGAGATGAAGGGGTTAAATATCATTGGATGACAAATAAATATTTACTTCCTTTATTTTTTAACAAAAAGAGTCAATTCAAATCAGCTGGGGCTGTATTGCTCCAGTAGTTTTCTTTTGTTATATAGTCCATTTTTTAGCCTTGTGTATTAGGCATTAGAATAATTTAGACTTGATTTTCATAGCTTGTTTAAGATTTTTTATTTATTATTGATTTTTACAGTTGCTTAATGGGTGTGTATTAGCTGGAAACTGTGTTAAAACTTTAATAAAAACAGTGCTAAACTATTGAGAAGATGGCAACAAAGTGCAACATGAAAAATAATTGAAGTTCTTTTTATTGCTATTCAAATTAAGTTTATATATACATAAATAACAGCCCTATCCTAGTAATTTTAAGGGTTAGTGAGGTTTATATTAAGTTATTGTGTATTTATATAAATATTGCAACATTTAGGGGTATGTTGCATCTAGTAATTGGTTATATTTTTAAATACTGGTATTTAGTGGCCTATTAAACAACATCTATATAGTGTTTAAAAATTTTAATTATTGTATTTAGTATAGGAAGCTGTATAGAGCATAGAGAGTTTATATAATATGGATATTTATTTATTTACTGTTTCAAAAGTGTTTCAAAAGCATGGTATTGAACAGTATTGAAACAAGATTAAAGAATCAAGTAAACAAGCCATTCATTTCATTTAATTGAAACAGATTTTGAAACATAATTATTTTATAGCTTTATATAAATTCAAGTACCCCACCCACACCCCCAAGGGGTAGCATATCCATAGCAACAAGCCTATTAAAAATATTTTTATTGTGTTTTAAATTAGGTATAAAAAGTGGACTCTCAATAATATCAGCCAATATTAACAGAAAAAAATAATAAAATCTTTTTTTATATGTCACAATAAAAATTCACTTATTAATTAATATTGATGTAAGGAAAGGTTATATTTTTTATTAGTACTATTTCAAAAAGGGGGCTATGTATGTTAAATATAACACCTAGTTTAATAAGATTTATTTGTGCTTTTAAAAGTTGGTCAAGTTCTGATTTTTATTACAATATGAGAATAGATAGGCATTATAAGATACTAAATGGTTCAAAGCCTTTAAATGCTGATGTTAAAGCAGTAATAAATGAGGCAATTAATGAGGTGCTAACAACTAATGAATTGATAAAAGTACTGAAGGTTCAAGACTGTTTTAAATAAGATATCAAAGATTATTACAAAGAAAAGGGGAATTTATATTATGGAAAATGTATTTATTGAAAATCCTGTTATTATAAAAGATGTTAAACAAAATTTTGAGATTTTAGAAAAGCTTGAAGCTGGTAAATTTCAGATAAAAGAAATTC
>CAUWNL010000242.1:0-2447 GCA_963559995.1 uncultured Sarcina sp. | reverse complement strand
CAAAATTATTAAAGAAAAATAAATATTAATATTAGATATGTCATTATGTACAGCTACAGGGCTATTAGAGAGGGAATAATATATGCGATAGAAATTTATACTATAACGAGATAGATAAGCTTTAAAAATAAGTATAAATACTTTAAATAGTATATTTAATAAAAATATTGAGCTTTAATTGATACTTTTAATGGAGCAGTGAGTATTAATTAAAGTTATTGGCATAGTTTTATTAAAATTATTTCTGCTCTTTTTTCTTTTTTTATTAGTATTACTTATATTAGTATTATTAGGGTCCAATTTTTGAACCCCCCCTTTACCCAAATTTGAACCGGTGTAAATTTTACATAGGAGTAATTTATCTAAAATATTAATCAATATGAAAGTTCTACATAAAATACTATATATGCCAAAAATAATCACTATTTTTAATTATTTTAGTATATAAGAAAAGACATGGAATTAGTATATGTGCTATACTTTAAATCCTATGTCTATGATAATCTATATGAATATTCAACTAATGCTCTTTTATTTATTCTTTAGAGCTTAAAAAAGTTTTTAGCTTGTAACCATCTTTTAAACCTTCTTTATAAACTGTATCAATATGAATGCATGTTAATTGTGTTTCAGTTTCTTCATATTCAAAGAATAGTGCTTTCTGTTCTTTAGTTAATGATGAGTCAAGCTCCTTAAATATTCCACTCTGTTTTTTTTGTAATTTAATATATTCATTATTGTTAAATAGTAAACTATCAGAAATTTTACCACATCTTTTATGAAGAAAGTCTTGAAAATTTATATTAAAGTTATCTAACATAAAAACCAAACCTCCTTAGTACTACTAAATAGAGAAAATGATTTAGTGTTATATTTTGTTTTTAAATTTAAAATTTTCATTAATTTCACTCCTTATTGATTGACCAAATAGAGTATGTTACAATGAAAAAACAGTATCCATTTGGTTATTGTATAGTTTAGAAGTTCACATCTGTTTGCGTAGGAGGTGAACTTCTTTTTATTTTTTAGATTTTATTTTAATAGTTAAATTGTTATTTATATACTGCTGCATTAGTATTTCTAATACATCATTCATATTTATTTCATTTTTCACACATTCAAGTTTGAATTTTTTTTGGATATCTTCTTCTATTGTTGTAGTAAATGTTTTTCTCAAATTAGTACCTCCTTTTAACTAAATAGTATCATATGTTTATATGTTTGTAAATATATAAATATATAAATGTATAAGTTATAATTAATCTTCGTCTTCTTCATCGTCCCAACCTAAAAGTTGCTTTTCTAATTTTTCATAATCATATTGTCTTTGGGTAAAATTTGCAAAATTTGAAACAGTTTTTTTATTTAATTCCATCTTTCTATTTTCTAATATTGCAGTAATATATTTCTTAGGAGCTGATATTGGTTTTAATTTAGAGTTTTCCTCCATTATTTTCATAGCCTCATTAACTTCATTTTCTCCATACTTTTTTATTAGAGTATTTATAGTTGATTTTGCTAACTTCTTACTTGATGTTTTTTTAGGTTCTATAATCTTTTCTTGTTGATTAATACCTAAATTGTAATTATATTGTCTTGGCTCTTTATCATCTATATAAAATATTATTTCATCTATTTTTTTACCTTTTTTAATTTCTTCAAAGGTAACAGTCATATTAAAGTTTTTATTTATTTTATCGATAGCATTATTTAGTACTCTTCTTTTAAATTCGTAATAAACAGGATAGTTATCTGCTACCATTAATTTTTCCTTTAAATCTTCAAGTTTAATTCTTTTTACACCTATGCTGCTCCATTGTCTTAAAATTTCATAAAGTCTTTGAGCATAGAAATTTCTGCTATTAGAAAGTAGCTGTAAATTTAATGGTGATACACCTATTTTTTTATTTCCATCTTTCATGGTTCTATAATTTAATATCATTTGAGTTAAATCATCATCGACAAAAATTTCAAATTCTCTATTTGAATAGTTGTATTTAGCTTTAGTTATTAAAGGCGTTGCTATTAAATTATTATTTAATCTAAAACTAATTATCTTTTTCATAAATGTATTTTTTATATAATCTAACATAGCCTTAGGATTACTTATACTTGTATCAACTATTATTTTTTTCATTTCCTCATAAGTGATTATAGCTACATGAATATCTTGTTTTGATGTTTTTTGCAAATTGCAAAGCACTTTATTAAATACCATTAGGTCAACTGATTTATCCATTGCTAATACTCCCTCTATTAATGGATTTGGTTTGTGAAGAATATCCATTTAAACACCCCTTTATTATTACTATATAATTATATTATTATATAAGTACAACTATGTCAATTGTACGTAATAAAAGTGTTTATTATACCTTGAATTTGTACGTAGTTATACCTTGAATTTGTACGTAGTTATACCTTGAATTTGTACGTAGTTATACCTT
>CAUWNL010000241.1:0-2455 GCA_963559995.1 uncultured Sarcina sp. | reverse complement strand
GCTAGAAGCTTTCCGGAACCACAGGTCGAACCTGTGGTATTCTAAATACAATAAAAAATAAGCTAAGTTTAATACCTAGCTTATTTTTTTATTATATGTAAATATTTATAATTATTCCTGTAGCAATATTTCCTCTTAAATCTACATAGTCTGTTAAATTTATTTCTATTCCATTTGTAATATACTCACTATCATCTAAACACTGTCTAATTTCACTTTCTTGTGCATCTATTTTACTCTTGTTAGTTTGAATTTCTTGACTTAATGATATAAGTTCTGATTTATATTGCTCTAATTTGCTTTTTGTACTATTTATCTTTTTTAATATTTGATTTACTTTTTCTAATAGCTTATTTTCATCTTGTATATAGTTTATATCCTTATATTTTACTTCTTCTTGTTTTTGCTCTTTTTCTTTTGCTTGATTTTTTAAATCGTCAATTTGTTTGTTAAGCTGTCTTACTTTTATTTTTTGTTTTACCTCTTCTTTTTTTCCATTTTGAATAGCTTGAGTATATTCAGTTCTTGCTTGCTTTAATGTATTTTCAATAGTCTCAATTTTTTGTTCTTGTGCTTGAATTATAGATATTTTATCTTGTATTCCTCTTTGATCACTATTTATTATACTTGCCTTTTTTCTTATTACTTGATATATATCGTTATTAACTTTTTTATTATTATTCTTTGTAGCTTTCTTTTCTAAATCATTTTCTTCAATAAGTTTTATATTTAAATATTGATTTATAGTATTTGATGAATCAATATTTTCTATAGTATTTCTTTGATTATTATTTACCCTTATCATTTTATTTATATATCCCCCTAGTATTAAAACAACATTAAGTCTCTACAAATCTTCTTAAAAAAAATCTAAAACAGTATTTCCTCCATTCCCAACAAAATCATAATTAAACATATTAGTTGATAAAACTATATTAAATCCATATACATTTTTTAACCATTGTTCTGCACTTTGAACTTTTCCCCTAATCTTTTTGCTAACTCAGTTCGTTCCTCATATAACTCCTCCATCATCTTACAAATAATTGTAATTTTCCACTTAACTCTTTACCTTTAAAACAAATAGATATATCTCCAATAGTATTATATACTTTATTTGAGTGAAAACTAAACATTCATAGCTTGTAGTGCTAATTCTAATTCCCTATGACCATTTGAAAATAATGAAATATTATCAACTTGTAAATAGTCTTTTAGTTTCACTTCTAATTCTTTATGTTTAATTCCCATATTAGTTAAACAGTGCGTATCCCAAAGTTCTTTCACCTCTTCTATATACTCATCTAAACTTGGCATTGATGAACGTGTTACTAAAATTTTCTCTTTCATAAAAATTCACCTACTATCTACCTTTAACTTTTTATTTTCTATTACAATAAATTTATATTAAAATTATAAATAAGATCATAATTTTATATATTGAGAGGTATTAAATTGGAAACTATAAGTTTAGTTATAATAGCTAAAAATTAAGAAGCAAAACTAAAAAAATGTTTAAACTCTATAAAAACTTTCTTAATAAAATAATAATTATTGATAATGGTTAAAATAATATTAGAAAAAATATAGCTAAAAGTTAATGCTAAAGTTTACAACTACACTTTGAATAATAATTTTTCTAATACTAGAAATTTTACAATTATCAAATCTATCAGTGATTGAAATTTAATATTAGATGTCAATGAATTTATTACTAAAGTAAATTATGACAATTTATATAACTTTAATAATAGTATATAGGTAAAATTAAAATAACTAATATATTCTAACAAGATAGCGAAATTAGAAATTCCTCTCAATTTATAAGTAGACTTGCACCTAAAAATATTTATTTTACTGGAAGAATTCATGAACAACTCAATTTAGATTTACCACGAGAAAATATAGAAATCGAAGTAGATCATGATGGCTATCTAAATACAAATAAATTTGAAAGAAATATTAATTTAATACTTACTAAATTAAAAGAAACTCCTAATTATTCGTATCTACTATATCAGGCTGGCAAAACATTTTATAATAATAAAAAGTATATAGATGCAGAAATGTATTTTGATTTATTCTATACAAATTGTAATCAATATAATTCTACTTTCTTTAAAGATGGATTAGTTATATATTTATATACAATTATAAAAACTAAAAACTTTGACAAAGTATTTAAACTAATAGAAAATCTTGATTTACTAAATAATCTTTGTGATTTTTATTTTGCTTGTGGCGTATTCTTTACAGAATTAGTTGCTTTTGACACTGAAAAATATATTAATTATTTTAATTTTATTGAATTATCTTATTTGTCGGCTCTAGAATTAAAAGATACAAGTAAAATAGAGTTTGTAGCTGGTACTGGTAGCTTTTTAGCCTCATTTAACCTTGGCATATTCTATGAACTTATAGGAAACTTAAATAAAGCTTTACATTATTATAATTT
>CAUWNL010000240.1:0-2587 GCA_963559995.1 uncultured Sarcina sp. | reverse complement strand
TAGGAAATACAGAAATAGAGTTTAAAAGAATAATATCAAGAATGATAGTTTATTCTTGGTATCCATTATTACAATACAAATTAAATTATGGAATATTTGACAATCTTAAAAAATCAGTAAATTACATTGCAACAAAATATAATTTACATAATAATTATGATGAAAATAAATTATTAGACTTTGTTTATTCAAATGATGATAAAGAACTTAATAAAATGATGAAAGAGTTAACATATAATGTTCCATATAGATTACTATCACCATTTTTTACAGACAAGCTAAAAGGCCAAAAAGATAGTATTAAAAACAAAATGATAATTGAGTTATCCTTAGAAAGTGAGAACTGTTTATATAAAATAGTAAAAGGTGAAAAGGATAAGATTATTTTAAATGAAGGATGGAAAGATTATTTACAAAAGAATTATAAAGTAATAAAAGGGTGGATTTATTATAAAATAGTTTGTTTTCTTCAAAAAAGAAATCCTAATGTTCCAGCAATAGCTTTTAAAATAGAAGCTCCTAAAAGTAGAAGCTTAACTAGAGCAACGACCTTATGGAAAGAAATAATAACATCTAAAAATATTAATGATATTTATACAGATATGAATTTTACAGAAGAAAATTATAATAGATTAGGGGGATTAAGTATAGATCATTTTATTCCTTGGAGTTTTGTACTACACGATGAGATGTGGAATTTAACACCTACTTTTAAGAATATAAATAGTTCAAAAAGCGATAACTTACCATCATATCCAGAATATATAGATAAGTTCTGTAGTATTCAATATGAAGCTTTTTCTTATTTATGCGATAATCACAAAGAAAAGGATTTAGAAAGTTATATTGATGTTATGAGATTAGAAAATCCATTTGAGTTTTTAAAATATAGAGCAAGGGAAGAATTTAATGATAAATTAAAGCAAACAATATCTCCAATATATCAAATTGCATTAAATCAAGGATTTGAGGTTTTAAATAAGGTGTATAAATAGAAAATCAATAGTATTAACATTAAGCTAGTTTAAAGGAAGTAAAACAAATGAAAAACAACACATTAAACTTTTACAACAACAATTCAAAATCATATATAGAAACTACACTATTAGTAGACATGAGACATCTATATAAAGATTTCCTAAAATACATACCAAAAGGTGGATATATACTTGATTTAGGATGTGGTTCAGGGAGAGATAGTCTTGAATTCATAAAAAAAGGATATAATGTTACAGCAGTTGATGGATCAAAAGAATTAGCAGTTGCTGCTAGTAAAATAATTGGACAACAAGTAATTTGTAGTAAATTTGAAGATTTAAAATTAAATAAAACCTTTCATGGTATATGGGCATGTGCCTCATTACTTCATGTAAACAAAAATTACATAGTAGATGTAATAAAAAATGTATCATCAAACTTAAAACCTAATGGAGTATTCTATATGTCCTTTAAATATGGTGAAAATGAGTATATTGATGAAAAGGAAAGATATTTTAATTGTTATACTGAAAAAACTTTTAGTGAATTAATAAATATAATTAAAGGTCTAAAGATTGAAAAAGTATATAAAACAATTGATATTCTTCCAGGGAGAGGAGATATTACTTGGTTAAATATACTTTGTATTAAGGTAGATTAAAGAGTTTAATTTAGAGAAAATTAAAAAATCAACTAATTAAGTATATATTATATATAGAAACTAATTAAATAAGTGTCGACTCTGTCGACCTTGTGTCACCCTAAAATTTAACTAAGGTAGACACCTGAAAGCACTTATAAATACAAGCTTTAAGACTATAAATAATAATAATGTCTACATGTCTACCTAAAAAATAATATATTTATAATAGATTAAAATTAAATATATATAATATATAATAATATAATAAATATATATACAATTAAAATTTAGGGCGACAGGGCGACAGTGGTTATTTTACAGGGTTTGCAATGGATAAATAGGTAGACAGTAGGTAGGCATAGAGGCGACAATTATGAGTTATTTATAATAGAAATAAAGAAAAGCTTGTATTTTGAAGATATTCCAGTGGGAGTAACCAAGAAATTAATAGTTAGTATATTTAAAAAAGTATTTTAAGCGTATAAGAAAGGATATATAGTGATTTTTAGGAAGAATCATTATATATCCTTAAATATTTATGCAAAAAAATAAATCCTATAAAAATATAAGATTTGTTTTTGGTTGCGGGGGTAGGACTTGAACCTACGACCTTTGGGTTATGAGCCCAACGAGCTGCCAACTGCTCCACCCCGCGATATTATGTTTTGCAAACTTGTTTTGCTTAACTTGTAGGTTAAGTATAACTTTATAATAATATAAAGTCAAAATCATATTAACTTATATTAAGCCTTTAGACAATAATAGATGCCTTATAATCTTAAATAATGATATATGCTATCATATGACATAATAGCAATTTTTTTCATATTTATTTTATAATCTATAAAAAATCTTCTTTTTTGTATATATCTTAAGTGTAAAGAAAAAAATTTATTATGACAAACAAATTGTTTAATATTTGCTTATTATTGTGATAGTACTTTATTTTATAAAAAGTTTTTTAAA
>CAUWNL010000239.1:0-3031 GCA_963559995.1 uncultured Sarcina sp. | reverse complement strand
CATAGCTATAAGCTCTTTTGAACCCCACGTCTAACGCGGGGTTTTCTAAATACAACAAAAAACTACATTTTCATGTAGTTTAATCTAAAAAAGCGACAGACAACGCTTATCACTGAAAATTTACTGGACCCGTCGGGTGCTTGAGGGGAACAGAGTGACCCTCTTGCTAAATTATACATCAATATATAACTTTTGATATTCTAAATACAAAAAGTGATAGTCTTATGCTTTTACATAAAATTATCACTATAAATCATTTACTTATTCCTTGAGTAAATCTTAGAAATTATTTTTTTAAAACCAATGATAAACTCTTAACTTTTCTTTAGTAAATCCATACTCTTCATATAAATTAAATTATTATACAACTTCCATCCCGCTGCTCCACCAATACTATTAAGTATTAAATCATTTGTTTCAAAAAATCTACATATATTAGGAACAATTAAAGATAATACAACTTGAGTACTTTCAATAAATAAAGATATTAAAAAAATAGAAATAAAAACTCCTTTTAATGTATATATGTTGCAAATAAAAAACTTCTAAGATAAATTTTGAAACCACAATGATTAGGGAGAATTGCTATGGATATTTTAACTATTAATAAAATCGAAGGTCATGAAAGTGAGATAGAGGATCTTAAGCGACTAGCGAAAGCTACAAAAAGTATAAGAATGTATAAAAGATATTCAGTTATACTTAAGCATTTTCAAGGTTTTACTAATCGTAAAATTGCGGAAATGGAAAACCTAGAAGAACACACAGTTAGTATATATAAAGAATTATAAAACAAAAGGAATAGATGGATTAGCTATGAAACGTAGTCCCAGGGCTAAAAGAAAATTAAATCCAGAACAAGAAAAAATGATTGTTGAAGTAGTTACTAATAAAACTCCAGACCAAGTAGGATTTGAATGTAAAAAGAACTGGACAATAGAGTTGATAAGACAATGGGTTATTAAAGAATTTAATGTAACTATGTGTCATAGAGGTATGGCAGAAGTATTATATAGATTAAATTTAAGTTATACACGCCCTACTTATGTCATGGCAAAAGCTGATAAAAATAAGCAAGAAAAATTTAAAAATGCTTTTTAAGATTTAAAAAAATGCCTTAACGGCTTAGTTGATACTATTCTATTTCAAGATGAATCTTTAATTAGAGATTATCAAGCAATTCAAAAGACTTGGTTTATTAAGGGAAAGCAAAAGAAAATACCTACTTACGGGAAAAATGCTGGTGTAAAGTTAATAGGAACTCTTGATTATATAAGTGGAACTTTATATTGTTAAGAGCATGAAAGATATGATGCTAAAGTATTTCTAGAGTTTTTAAAAACAACTCTATCTCATTATAAAACTGGAAAAATAATTATGATATTAGATAATTCTAAAATACATCATGCCAAATTATTAAAACCATTTTTAGAAGATGTTAAAGATAGACTAGAATTAATGTTCCTACCACCATATAGTCCAGAACTTAATTTGATAGAGGGGTTATGGGGATCGCTAAAATCTTCAATAATAAATAACTCATTTTTCCCTACCTTACCAAAGGTAAGAGTTTCGGTAAATAAACTTATAGATGAAATAAATAAAGTTCCTACTAAAACAATAGACAGGCTCTTCTTAAAACTATAGAAACTTTATTACAACATATATAAACTATAATAGTGCATTTTTACTTGAATAATTTTACAGTTGAATAAAAAAACAGATTTTTAAGCTATTTTTAATGACTCAAAAATTTCTTCTATTGGCGTACCGCTAGCGACAGCTTCGTAAATATATAGAACTTTAGACTTTTCTAAATATTTTTTGTAGCTTTATATCCAGTGCTAAAGTGATAAGAGTTATTAGAATATATTTTGCAATAAGTATAATTTATTAACATTATTGTTAAATATCTATTGATACTTTTTTCACTTCTTACTTGATAGCTATCTAAGCCTAAATATGATTTACAATCTCTAAAGAATGCTTCAATCGCCCAACGGTCAGTATATTGAGTTAAGGTATCTAACGGATTTAAGGTCGTATCCAAAGATATAAAAGCTTTTAATGCTTTCTCTTTTTGAAAGGCATCTTTAGGATAACTTAAAATAATAGAAATATTTTTTCTATCCTTTAATTTGCCAAGATAATTATAGATATAAAATTGTTTTTCTTTGACGGTGACAAGGTCAAAGTCTTCAATATTCAAGGATTTAGCAAATTGATGAAGTTTTATTCCTAGTCTTTCATGACCTTCTGGGAAAATAACTCTGTTAGTTTTTAAAGCTCCAATATAACTATATCCAGCTTTTTCAGAGGAATTAAAAATATCTTTGCAACTATACCAACTATCACACAAAACATAACCTTTATTCTCAGGTTTAGGAAGTGTTGAAATTAAATTTTGAGTTAATTTTATTTTACTCATAAATTCTTTATCGTAGATATTAATTGAATATGGAAGAATTAACCCGTCACACGATAGTAAAGAAACTAATATTTGATGACCATATACATTTTTACTCATTAAATGTGAATTATGAAATGAACACTTTTCAATTGGATTTATAGCCTTTGACGAGGGCTTTGTCTTCTCTGAAATAGTGTCATCAATAATAAAATATATTGGTTGCTTAGTTTCTCTAGATTTAGCCCAAATAAGTTCTACTATATAAGCTTTTAATGCTCTTTCTAAGAGTTTTTAATCCCAAGAGCTGTTTGAAAGAAATCTAGTAATACTAGTTCTATGCCTTGCAGGAGCAAGCTCCGCTACGTCGGAAATTTTTCCATTAAAACCTTTTGATATCATAGCATTCATTATATTTTCTAAATGTTTTATTTGTGGTTTAGTTAAATATAAGTTAAAATTTAATTTCTATAAATTGCAATAACAAATTGAACTAATTTCTATTTATGACTTAAATACCTGAATTTACTTAGAGTGTATAGATTTTATCTAGATACATTTCAAATAGTTCTTCTGGAGTTTTATAGTTTAGTATTCTCCTTGGAAGAGTATTCATCCATTCTT
>CAUWNL010000238.1:0-3050 GCA_963559995.1 uncultured Sarcina sp. | reverse complement strand
ATATATGACAAATCATTAACTTTTAAGGTGGCATTGCGGTTCATCAAGTGGAAGAAAAAATATTAATGATATCACTGGAAGGAATATTGTAATTAAGTTTTAGAATTTAATCTTTCTTGGAGTAAAAACTGCGTTAAGAAGCTGAGGGAATGAAATGACTTTCGAAGCTTTAGCAGTTTTTACGGAAAGAAAGATATAAATTCTTAACGCAAATTACACAATTCCTGTAGGTTATATCATTAATTTTTCGGCTCCACGTGACGAACAATATACTTCTATTTACATATTATACATTTTGACAAAAGTTATATCAAATAAATTATTTTCTTCCTTTAATATCAATTAACTTTCCACTATAAATTCTGTTTTCTATCTTCTTATCAGTTATTGGGTACATTGTTGTTACATATATATACTCTTGTTCCTCATCTACCTCCACGCCTAAAAGCAAATTAGTATAAACTCTCTTAATAAATTCTACAGCAGTCTGTCCCCCTTCATTTTTATAAATACCAATATAGTCAGGTTCTTCTAATATTTTTTTCATCCACTCAAGAATGCCATCTCTAGTCCTTCTATCTAATTGTCTACCATGCCTCTTTATAATATGCTTAAGCACTCCTGGGGATGCATATATTACTCCAGTAAGCTCTATACCTAACTCATTGGCTACTTTTTGTCTTAAATACCCTACTCTTTTATAGGTACAAAATCTGCTTTCCATACTATCCCTCTTCACTATAATATATTAAGCATAATACTATCTGCTTAATATATTCTATTCCAACAATAAAGTAGTCTACACTAAAATAAGAAAAAAATTAATTTTTTAACTTATTTATAACATAAAAAAAATAACCTACTACTAATTATTCTTAGCAGTAGGCTATGTTTATGTTATAGAATTATACAAATCAACCCGCCATTTCCTTCGTTAATAATCTTTTGAAGAGTCTTTTGGATTTTTACTTGAACATCTTCTGGCATCTTATATAATTTATTTTGTAATCCCTCTTTAACTAACACTTCTAAAGATTTACCAAACATATTACTTTGCCATAATGATACTGGGTCTTTATCAAATTGTTCCATAAGAGCATTAACTAACTCTTCACTTTCCTTTTCTGATCCCATTATTGGACTAATTTCAGTTTTAATATCTGCCTTAATAAAATGTAATGATGGAGCACTAGCCTTTAGTTTAACTCCAAACTTAGTTCCTTGTTTAACTATTTCAGGTTCTTCAAATTTCATTTCACTTAATTGAGGTGCAACAAGACCATATCCTGTTTCCCTAACATCAACTAAAGCATCCTTAATTTTATCATACTCACGTTTTGCTATATTTAAATCTTTCATAAGAGCTATTAAATCGCTCTCACTTTCAATTTCACTATCACAATTTTCACTAAGTACTTTATAAAAAATAGTTTCACTTGGTTTAAGTAATATTCTTGCAGTACCTTCACCAAGATTTATTTCACTTAAATCTGATGCACTTAAATTTTCATTTTCTTTGGCGTCACTAAAGGCTGGTTTTATGTCTCTTATTTTATCTACACTTTGACACATTCCCTTAACAATCTTAAAAAATTCTTTTTTCAACCAATGTTCTGGCTCTAAGTTTTCAACCCAAATAGGCATGTCTATATTTATTTCTTTTACAGGGAACTCCTTAAGTACATGCTTAAATAAATTTTCAATATCTTTTTCTGTCATATTATAAACATCCATAACCTGAACTTCCACATCATACTTTTTCTCTAGCTCATTCTTTAATGCATCTGTTTCAGGAGAGTTTATGTTTTTGGTATTAAGTACAACTATGAAAGGTTTGTTAATTGCTTTAAGTTCTTCTACTACCCTTTCTTCAGCCTCTAAGTATTCCTCTCTATCTATCCCTGTAATACTACCATCAGTAGTTACTAAAAGCCCAACAGTTGAATGATCTGTTATAACCTTTCTTGTCCCTATTTCAGCAGCATCTTCAAATGGTATTTCATATTCATACCATGGAGTATTAACCATTTTCGGTTCTTCATCCTCTAAATATCCTAAAGCCCCTTTAACTATATACCCCACACAATCTACTAGTCTAACCTTTAATTTAATATCCTCATCAATAGTTATTTCTACAGCCTCATTTGGAACGAATTTAGGTTCCGTAGTATGGATAGTTTTGCCTGATCCACTTTGTGGTAATTCATCCTTAGCTCTTTCCTTTTTATAAGCATTATCAATCTTTGGTATAACCATAAGATCCATAAATTTTTTAATAAATGTAGATTTTCCAGTTCTTACTGGTCCAACAACACCTAAGTATATGTCACCTTGAGTCCTTTCTGCAATATCCTTATATATGTTGAAATCGCCCATAAGTACACCCTCCTATTTATTTTTAACACTATATATATATTCTTAATTTAAAAAAAGTATACTATTTTTTTAAGTTTATTCCTCTAAATCAAAATTTTAATTTTTAGAACCTAGTACTAAAGTTAACTTTCTTCTTAAGCATCTATATACTTAACAATATGTTATAATCTAACTATTTATGATGTACTTTTAAATTTTATTTTTACATAACACAATATTATTTTTATCCTTGTCCTAATCCGCTAGTAAGGATAATTAAAAATCCCATTATAGCTGATAAATTCTAATAAAAAAGGTGAAATCACAAAATTGCAATTTCACCTTTTTACTAATAGTTTTCAGCTTTTTTATCTCTTTCTAATAGTTCAGCAACCATTTTCTTTGCATCTTTACCTTCAAAAAGAACTCTATAAAGGGCATCTGTTATTGGCATCTCAACATTTAACTTTTCTTTTAAATTATAAAATGCATAACAAGCTTTTATTCCTTCAACAACCATTCCTACTTCTTCTACTGCTTCTTCTCTAGTTTTTCCAGTTCCTATCAAGTAACCAGCTTTTCTATTTCTTGAATGCACACTAGTACAAGTAACTATTAAATCTCCTATACCAGTAAGACCTAAGAATGTTTCAATTTTTCCACCAAGCTTAGTACCTATTCTTACTATCTCAGCC
>CAUWNL010000237.1:0-3145 GCA_963559995.1 uncultured Sarcina sp. | reverse complement strand
TAATAATACCTACTGTAAAATAATTATACTTAAACTCTATTCTTAATTTATCTAACTTTTCAGCTATAACTTCATTTGTTATTTTACCCTCAACCACAGCTGTTAAAAATTCTTGTCTCATTATTGGCATACTTTCAAGATAATATCTTTGTAATACCTGTATATTTCTTTTTTCATCATATTCTTCATCAAGTTTACATTTTAACCTTTTTAATATTTCTATTAAATTTTCTGAATTAATTGGCTTTAAGACATATTCAGATACATTTATTCTTATAGCTTTTTGTGCGTATTCAAAATCATCACATCCCGAAAAAATTATTATTTTAGTAGATGGCATAATTTCTTGTATTTTCTCTCCTAATTCTAATCCATCCATAAAAGGCATCCTAATATCAGTCATTACTATATCTGGCCTCAAATTATTAGCTTTTTCCCATGCTTCAACTCCATTAGCTGCATCTCCTACAACTTTAAACCCATAACTTTCCCAATTAATTTTTTTTATAACTCCAAGCCTAATTTCTTCCTCATCATCAACAATAAGGATTTTATATAAGTCCATGTATTAAATCACCCTCTATCAGCTTAATGTAATCATTTACTTATTATATCATTTTATTTATTATTTGTAAAAATAATCAAACTCAATTTCATTCTAGTCTTTACAAAAAAAAACAACCATTTTAAATTAAATATAGTAAGATAGGTACAGGATAGTTAGTGTAATAACTAATATATCTTATACCTTTTTTTATATACTAAATTAATTAAATAAAGATTAATAAATTAGTATAGTTGGTAGAATATACTTATAGTATTAAAGAACAAACGTTTATATAATAGAACTATAAATTTACAAAGGATTATAACAAATGAAGGTGCAAGAAGTAAAATTAGATAATAACCAAAGAAGATATTTGTTAGTTGATGATAATGGACTTCCAATAATACCAGTGGCAAGATATTTAAAATATATAGATAACAGTGAAAAGAGTTTTAACACTCAAAAGACTTACTGCTACTCACTAAAACTGTATTTTGAATACTTACAAGGAATAGATATAGATTATAGGAATGTTAATATAAATATATTATCTGACTTTGTAGGATGGCTTAGAAATCCCTATAAAAGTAATAAGGTGGTTAATATGAAGCCAACTAAAGCAAAGAGAACAGAAAAAACAGTTAATTTAACTATAACAGTTGTAACTAATTTTTATGATTACTTATACAGAACAGAAGAAATAGATAATGATATGGTTGATAAACTTATGAAACAAGTATTTACTGGTGGTAACAGACATTATAAGGACTTTCTATATCACGTAAACAAAGATAAACCTTCAAGTAAGAATATATTAAAAATAAAAGAACCAAGACGTAAGATTAAAGTTCTAACAAAAGAAGAAATGCAAAAGGTATATAATGCAACAACTAACATTAGAGATGAATTTTTAATCAAGTTATTGTTTGAAACAGGACTCCGAATAGGCGAAGCCCTTTCTTTATACATAGAAGATATAATCTATGATCATAACAAAGGTCATAGGATTAAATTAGTTGATAGAGGTGAACTTCCTAATGGAGCAAGATTAAAAACAGGAGAAAGAGAAATACATATATCACAAGAACTAATAGATTTATTTGATGACTATGCTTATGATATTTTAGATGAATTAGAGATAGATACTAATTTTGTTTTCGTAAAATTAAGAGGTGAAAATAAAGGTCAACCTTTAGAGTATCAAGATGTTAGTGATTTATTCAAAAGACTTAAAAAGAAAACTGGAATAGACGTTCATGCACATCTTTTAAGACATACCCACGCTACTATATATTATCAAACTACAAAAGATATAAAACAGGTACAAGAACGTTTAGGACACTCACAGATACAAACTACTATGAATATGTACTTACATCCTTCTGATGAAGATATAAGGACTAATTGGGAGATAGCACAACCATCATTTAAGATAACTAAGGGGATACTAATGACAAATAATATAACAAATATTTTTACATATAACACAACAGTTGAATCTAAAGATAAAATAACTGAAACTCTGTCTAAATATACTGAAAAAATAATAAATGAAGATAAATCAGTAACATATATAGAGATACCAACAACTTATTTTTTAGAAAATGATAAATGGAATATAAATTTTTTTGCTAAGATAAAACAGTTCAAAGAAGAAGTTGAAAACTATAAATATAATAATAAAAACATTTCATTTTCATTTAATAATGAAAATATAAACAAAGAAATGAAGTTTATAGTGTATAATAAGCTATTTTCTTGTGAATGGGCAGTCTCGTCGACTTTTCAATCTCAAATACAATGCATAAGAAGATTGATAAAGTTTATAAATGAGAAATATCCTAATATTAATTCATTTAAAGAGTTAGATTTAGAAAAAACAAATATTCAATGGATAGATTGGTTGAATAGTAAAGGGATAATAACACTTAGAACTTCAAATATACTTGATAAAAATTATGAAATTAGAACCAATATAGCCGTCTTTTTTAAGGGGGTAGTAAATTTCTTTAAGGATTTAACTGATGATCGTGAAGAATGGGAAAAAGATAAGTGGGATGTTAGATTATTAGAACAATATGGAGTAACTTACAATAAATCAAAAACTCATTATTTTATTGACTTTAGTAAGATTAATAATTTAAAAATGAAAGAAGAAATAAAAAAATATATAAAACAAAGATTAATCGCTAACAATAAATTTTCTTGGTCTACAGCGAGAAATTATTTATTTTCCATTTCATTATTTACAAATTATATATGTGAATTAGAACCTACTTGGAGTGATTTAAAAGGCTTAGAGAGACATCATATATTAAACTATATAGAATGCTTAAATATATATGTTAAAGATAACTTAACTAAAAAAAATGCTAATCCTAAAAGATATATAGAAAGATCATTAAATATCGTTCAAAAATTTTTATCCGACACTCAAATAAGAGAATATACTATTGCTCCTACAAAAAGTGTTAAAGTTTTAATTCTTCCAGAAGATAAGCCGAAATTACCTAAAAAATCTATTGACCAAATAGATTATGTTCTTCTTTAGGAAATTATATTGATGGACAAGTTGTGGATAACTTATAAAATGGAAGT
>CAUWNL010000236.1:0-3369 GCA_963559995.1 uncultured Sarcina sp. | reverse complement strand
TATTTTTTCGTCAAAAAGGAGCTGTGCACTAATTACTTAGTGCGACAGCCCCTTTATCTTATAAACTATAATATTGTTCTATAAATACCTTATGACTTCTAGGTATATTTTCTGGCAATTCGTCCTGACTAAAAAAACATAAATCCTTAGTTTCAAAATTATCTATAATTAATTCACCACTATAATTTTTACATACATATCCTATTGTTATAAAAAAAGCTCTATCTCCATGAGGAAACTCTATAAAACAATCTTCTCCCGAAGTTGTTCCTAAAAGACTTAATTCCTTTATATTTAATCCAGTTTCCTCTTTTGCTTCTCTAACTGCCGTAGTTTCAAGGGACTCACCTAACTCTGTAATTCCACCTATTAATCCCCATTTGTAAGGGAATGTTCCTCTCTTTTGTAATAATATTTGATTATTTTCATTTATTATCAATATATTTACCCCTGTTAAATTTATTGGGTCATGACCTACTCTTTCTCTTATATATTTAACATAATCCATATTTATAACCTCTCTAATTTTTATTATTCTAAACAATATAACTAAACTTTTCTTATTTCTATTATACCTACAACTTTTTATTCTTAAAGAAAAAGAAAGATATTTTTCTAATTTAGGGCATAATATATAAGTCATTTCATTAATATTTATATCTTTAAGGTGGATTTATATGAAAAATAACAATAATAAAATACAAAAATTACCTCCACTTGAAAAGCCCTTATTTATAATTATAATAACCTTTGTTGGAGGATATATGAATGGATACACTTATACTACAAGAAACAATATATTAGCTAATATGCATACTGGTAATATGTCTAAATTAGGAATTAATATTGCACTTGGAGAATGGTTAGAGGCACTACACTACTTCATTCCAATTATAACCTGTATATTAGGTGCTGCTTTTAGTAAATTAATTGAAACTATACTTATAAATTTTAAAGGAGATTGGCGAAAGTTTGCTCTTGTTTTAGAAGGAATTGCATTATTTTTAATAGGATTAATTCCTCGTTCTTTTCCTGATATTATTGTTACTAATTTAGTTTCTTTTTTAATGGGCTATCAATTATGTTTATTTAGAAATTGTCTTGGTGTTCCTTTTAATACAACTATATGTACTGGAAATATTAGAACTGTTGGATTATTCTTATTTAGTGCATTGGATAGAGAAAGTAAAGACTCCTTAAAAAAATTAATTACTTTTACAATACTTACTTTTTCTTTTGCAGTCGGTACTATTCCTGGAACTTTAATATCTCTTGCTTTAAGCATTAGATCTGTATGGATTTGTAGTTTTATATTATTTCTACAGTCCTTTTGGATATATATTTATGAAAAGAAACTTTAAACAAACTCATCTTTTTTAAATATTATATAGTATAAAATCTAATGATAGGAGATGAGATACATGTCAAGAAATTGTTGTAATAATGAATCATTTTGCTGTAATAATAACTGCTATGCTCCGTATAATGGTTATGACAATGGTTCATCGAACTTTGGTAGCTATTGGTTTTATATGATAGCAATATTTTTATTATTTGGTGGTAGTGGCTTTGGACCAGGTAGCTTTTTGGGGGACTATGGCAAAATCTTTCGTTGCAGTGGATTTAATAATGCTTGGTGTGATAGTAGCAAATTTAGCAATGGTAGCTTTACTAGCAATAATATTTCTAATAATAACCTTTCAAATTCTGGTCTTGCTGGTCTTCTTGGAGGTCTTTCTGGTAATAGTAACTTTGATATCGATAATCTTACTGATTCTTATAATTAAGCCACTCCCAAAAAAGCTATTAGGATTAATTTACCTAATAGCTTTTTATAATCTAATAAATGTAGTTTATCTTATGGCTAAAACTATATATCAAAAGTTAATTGAATTTCATTATTTTTTTCTTCAAAGGTTCTCATATATTTAAAAACCTCTTCTACTCCACAAATAATATTATTCTTGGTACAAGTTTCTTTAATAATTTTCATCAATTTTTCATGATTTTCACTTAATACTTCATAACTATTTCCATACTTCTTTATATATTTTTCTTTTAGTCCTTTAAAATGCTTATCTAAGTTTTTATAATAATACTCTCTATTTCCATCCCTTAATGTTAATCCAATACCGAATACTATAATTCCTTTAACTTTAGCTTCTATACAATAATTTAATATTCCTCTTATATTATCTTCTGTGTCATTTATATAAGGTAAAATAGGAGATAACCAAACTACTGTAGGAATACCATTATCCCTCATTATCTTTAGCACTTCAAAACGTTCTTTAGTAGTGGAGACATTAGGCTCAGTTATTTTGCATAACTCTTCATCATAAGTTGTTAGTGTCATTTGTACAACACACTTTGCTTTTTTATTTATACTTTTTAACAAATCTAAATCTCTTAATATTCTATTTGACTTAGTTTGTATTGCTAATCCAAATCCATGTTTTTCAATTATCTCTAAACACTTTCTTGTATTTTGAAATTTCTCTTCTAATTGAATATATGAATCACTCATTGCCCCTGTTCCAATAATACACTTTTTTCTTTTTTTCTTAAGTGTATCCTCTAATAACTGAGGTGCATTACTCTTAACTTCTATATTTTCAAAGATATGATTCATTCCATAACAAAGACTTCGTGCATCACAATATATACATCCATGAGTACATCCTCTATAAATATTCATTCCATTATTATTAGATAATATACCCTTTGCTATAACCTCCTCATGCATATACCTGCAACTCCCTTCTATAATCCTTTCACCTGCTTTCTACATTCGTGGTTCACATTTCTCCTCTCGTGTTCTTATATTATCTTACCGATATATAAATATTAATTTTAGCATTATCATAATCTGCATTTAAATATTCTTCAAAATCAGCTTTATAACTTCTATCTAAATCCATTTGCCAAATCTCACTCCAGGCCTCTGCAACTGCTTTTTGCATATGCCCTTCTATAAAAAATTTAGCATATTTTCCAGCTGGAATCTTTTTTACTATAAGCTCTTCATTTTCTATGCTAGATACTTCATTGCCTACTGTAACACAATATTTATTGTCTTCATAATCAGAATAAAGTCCTATAGCATATTCATTTGCTTTATTTTTTATTATTTCATTAATTCCACCTTGATATAACTTTTCCCAAAGGCTCCCAATGACTTCCCCCATCTTAGGATCATCATTACTTGTAATAGCACTAACACCTACTACTATTTTTTCTTCTAAATTTACAATTTCATAATTCATGTTAATAACCTCCAAACATTTGATAAGGTTATTATACTTAGCTTAATATGACAACAACATGTCATATTAAGAATAATTTAAAAGCATTTTTTTAATTTTATCT
>CAUWNL010000235.1:0-3497 GCA_963559995.1 uncultured Sarcina sp. | reverse complement strand
AAATCTGGAGTATTAAGTATTGTTGAGTATAAAAATCATGAATTAGCTAGAAATATGTATGAGATAGTGAAAGCGTGTGATGAATCTGAGAAGGATGTAAGAAAATATCTACGTATGGTTAACATAATAGATGAAAATAAGGAACTGTTTTTTGAGGTTTTTGGTGAGAAATTTTATTATATAAAAAAGTTTTTTGTATTTAAAAATCCAAATCCATATATTCAATTTTGTAATAGAAAAGATGTTATCCCAATGGAATATGATGATTTTTATAAAATGTGTTTGGAAGATGATATTTAAATATTGATAACATCAAAATTATAAATATTGGTGTTAGTATAAAGTAGTGGACACATTAAGTCGAACTAAGTAAAATAATATTTAGTTAGGAAAGGATGTGTCCATTATGGTAAAGGGTAAAAGATATGATCAAGAATATAAAGATATGATAGTAGACTTATTTAATTTTTGTGTTTGTATAGCTTACTCCTATATAATTTCACTAGGAGTTTCTTGAACTAAAGATAAGAAAAATAATTTATTAGGAGCAGCTAAGAATATTAAAGGAAAGAAATTTAGAATATATAGTTTATTTACTACAGGTATTAAATGGTTTAAAAGATCATATTATTCATGTCGGAAGAAATATCATCTGAAAACCTGTTTTACCATATATCAAGGATAGCGAAAGTAAGACTATTGAGAAATTAACCATAATAAAAATATAATTTTCAATTTACTTATTTATACTTAAATTAAATAAAATTACACTTAATTCAAAAATAAATTCCATAATAATTGAAAATAAAAATTATTATGGAATTTATTGAATAATATTGATAACAACTGTCCGTAGGTCAGAAAGAAAGGCAAGTAATAAAGCCCCTTTAGGGGTAGCCAGTGAAAATATGCGCTTGGCAAACCGTTCGACGTGCGAGTAGCACAGCCAGTAGCAGAGGCTTATAGGCGCAGAGCAAACCACCCGTTTGACGGGTGGTCATTATTATATTTAGGTACACAGGTAAGGTTTTTTTTTATCTAGAAGGAATAAAGATATAATAAATGATGTAATTACTATAAATCAACCCCATTAGACTCAATAACACGTTTATACCATGCAAAAGAATCCTTTTTTATACGACTACCATCGCCACTTCCATCATCATGGTAATTTACATAGATAAATCCATAGCGTTTTCTCATTTCTCCGGTTGATGCACTAATCAAATCAATACATCCCCATGGAGTATATCCCCATAGTTCTACACCATCTTCATTAATCGCATCTGCTATAGTATTAATATGACTTTTTAAATACTCGATACGATAACTATCATGGATTGATCCATCGCTTTCAACCTTATCTTCTGCACCAAGACCGTTTTCTACAATCATTAATGGTTTTTGGTAACGATCATATAATTCATTCAAAGCAATTCTTAGACCTACAGGATCAATTTGCCATCCCCATTCACTTTCTTCTAAGTATGGATTCTTAACTCCAATAACCATATTACCCTTTTGATTATTCAAGACATCTGGGTCACTTGAAGCACAACCACTCATATAATATGAAAAACTAATAAAATCAACTACTCCTTCACGCAAAATAGTTTTCTCTTCATTACTTAAGCTAAAAATAATATTTTCTCTAGCATATTCTTTTAACTTATATGTTGGATAGTATCCTCTAGCTTGTACATCACAGTAAAAATACATAGTCTTTTGTTTATTTCTAGCTGACATAATATCATTAGGGTTACATGTATAAGGATAAGTTAAATTATATGCGATCATATTACCAACCTTATTATTACTATCAATTTCGTGTAATAATTTTACAGACCTAGCGCTTGCTAAAAGTTGATGCTTAGCAACAGTAGCCTTACTTTGTGCATCACGTGAAGGTACTCCAGCTGACATCCATCCTCCCCATTCTAAACAGTTTATTTCATTAAAAGTTAACCAATACTTCACTTTACCTTTATATCTTTTTCCTACTGTATCAACATATCTAACAAAGCAATCAATAGTTCTTTCATCAAGCCATGCCCCCCATTTATTTGTTAAACCAACTGGTGTTTCATAGTGAGATAATGTAACTAATGGTTCAATTCCATATTTTAGACATTCGGAAAATACATCATCATAGAACTTTAATCCTTCCTCATTGGGTTTTTCTTCTAGTCCTGTAGGGAATATTCTAGTCCAGTTAATGCTCATACGAAAGACTTTAAAACCCATTTCTGCCATTAATGCTATATCTTCTTTATATCTATGATAGAAATCGCTAGCAACATGACTTGGATAATCATAACCATCAAATGTACTAAATTCCCTATAATTATCTATATTAATTCCAAATAGTTTTTGTTCGCAGATATTATTATCTTTATCCAAATATGTTATAGACCTAATTTTATTCCTTGAACCTCTAGTACAGCAGTCTGCACTACTTACACCCTTATTTCCTTCATTCCAACCACCTTCAAATTGATTAGCAGAAGTAGCGCCGCCCCATAGAAAGTTTTTTGGAAATTCTTTATTCATCTTTGTCATATTTAATCATTATAGCTGTCTGTAAATAACAGACAGCGTCCTCCTTTCAATTTATACTTAATTAATTTCTTCTTTATAAGAAAAATAAACTAACAAGAATGTAACTACAAAACCAACTACACAAGATAAAATTGCGTATAAAATATTAGATACGCCACCTTCTAAATAGGCTGGGAATGCAAATAATCCATTTGTTCCAGCTCCCATAATATAAACATATACCTTTAATAAGCCTCCTACAAGAGCTCCAATAAAGTTACCAATTAATATTAAATAGAAAGGTTTTTTTAATCTCAAGTTTATACCGTACATTGCTGGTTCTGAGACACCAGCTATAATTGCTGTAGTAGCTGATGATAGAGCAGTACCTTTTAAACTCTTATCTTTTGTTTTTAATGCTACAGCTAGACTTGCAGCTCCTTGATTAAAATTATTTATTAATGTACCTATCACGTTTGGCAAGAAACCATATGTTTGGAATGATTGTAATCCATATGGAATCATAGCTACATGCATACCAGTTAAGACCATAATTGGTTGTAAACAAGCAAATACTGCTACACCAAAGCCACCAAAATTAACATATATAAAATTAATAATTGCACTTAATACCACACCAATATTTGCTCCTAAAGGTGCAATAAAACAAAAAGTAATTGGAACCATAATTAATATAGAAAATAGTGGAACACAAATTGATCTTAAGATTTCAGGAGTATATTTATTCAATACTTTTTCAAGTTTTGATAACACATAAGCTGCTAAAATAGATGGAAATACTGCACTAGCATAATTACCTGCTTTAATAGTTAGTCCAAATACTGACATTGGAGTGCCTTCCGCTACCATAGAAATAAATGTTGGATGAATTAACATTGCTCCTAATAACATACTTATTGCAATATTTGCTCCAAACTTTCTAGAAGCAGTTGCTCCTA
>CAUWNL010000234.1:0-4790 GCA_963559995.1 uncultured Sarcina sp. | reverse complement strand
AAAGTAAATAATTTTTTCACTGTTTTAATTTCGGCGCTAAAGACGGCACAAAAAACGTCTTAAAGCAAGAAAATTTTTTCGAGTGCCTCGCCGTTCTTATAATAAAAAAATGCCCTCTTTCGAGGGCGAGTATAGGGAAGATTGCTATTCGCAATCGCTCCGCAATATTATGCTGTAGGAACTGGGTCTTTCTGAATTTCTGGGATAACTTGAGGAGTTTCGACAACTTTCTTTTCTGCCATACCAGTATCTAATAATTCATAATTATCTGGATTACTACAATATTCAAGGAATGCTTGAGGAGATTTAAAATACTCTCTCATTTCTGGAGTTAAATGTAAAAATCTTCTTTCTATCATTGCCTTTTCGTTCTGCCAGTCTTCAAAAGTCCAACTCGAAGTCTCATGATTGTTCATATCATATCTAGGCTCACGAACTGGAGTTCTAGGAGCATATCCATTCTGATATCTTTCAACAAGAACATTTATATCTGCATCAAACATAAAAGACTGGTCTGTTAAACTTTCATCTGGGTTTACTGTTCCAATATGTTTTTTATATGTAGCTCTATCAAAATATTTTACAAATTCCATAATATCTCCTTATATTCTTCCTGCAAGTAAACTAGGGTTAGAAGTAACAGGAAGCGGTCTTGTAGCTTTAATATCAAACCATAAATCTAAAACAATGTCTGGCTCGTCTGGAGCGGCGAGAACTCTTTCAACTGGTGTATGAGACTGTATAAATGTATTAGATAAAACAGGTAAATTTTCAAACTTTTCAGCTAAATGCCACACATCAAGTGAACCTTGTATTCCACTTCTCATTTTACCAGTAATTTTATTTACACCCTCTCTTAATTCTCTATATCTTTCTTGATATCCGAAAACTTTTTCATTTGTAGCTTTATCAGCACTTAAATAAATTTCTTTATTCAGAACAGCTTGGTCTCCAAGGTTCCAAAATGCAGGGTTCATATAATCAAAACGGGTTACTTTATTAAACTTTCTTGAAACTCCTTGCTGATAAGTTACGTCAGCGGTAGCACATGCAAGTACCATAAATATACCATGTTCAACAGCTGAAATTTCGCATAAATCAGAACTTTCTTGACCAACTCCTATTCCTGTCAAGTGACCTTGCGGAGAAGTCTCATTTGTACTAGAATTTTGAACAATAGGGTTAATAACAATATCTGATGTAGCACTTCCGAGAAACTGGCTACGACCTAAAAGGAAATCTGGGCAAGTAACCCCATAATGCATTTTTACGAGTTCAGGATATCTTTCTCCTGCTCTTGCGTCTCTTTCAAGCAATACCTGTAAAGCACTTGCATTTCTTAACTGCTCTATTGTAATACCTGTAACTTTAGACATATCTGCATATAAATTAGTTTTACCAGGAACAGAATATATACCCTCTCCAACTATTGCATTTTTATCGCCAGTTTCCCATATAACACCACGTTCGACTTTTTTTCTTGATTCAGAATAATAGTTTATAAAAGTTTTTTCGTTCGTAGTCATAACAGGGGAATCACCGCCAAGAGGTATCATTACAGGGTCTCCAGCTTGAGGATAAGGAAGACAACTTGTGAAGTAATCCAAAGGTTTACCTTTTTTTAATATCTTATATGTTGCTAGAGTGTCCTTATCTTCTACCTTATCAGTTGCTAAGTTATCGCCCGTATATTCTTTTAAAGGCTCTTGTATCTCACTTGCTCTAAACCAATCATTCCACAATTTATTATAGGCTCTAAAAGGTAAAGCACTTACAGAAAAATCAGCAGTAACACCTGTTGGAGGAACTCCTAAATAATCAGCTAATCCACCACTTACATTTTCAGCTACTTTCATATTAATTTGAGGAACTAAATAATCATTACTATCATCTTGCCATTGCTTTTCTCCCATAAAGTTTAGGAAATGTTTCCATATAAGACGATTAGGTATCCAGAAAGCGAAATATTTAAGTCTTACATTATCCATGACAGGGGCAACAGTAGGCATAAGTCTACACACAGAATTTACTTTCATCTCGAAGTGGTCTCCAGGTGACAACTCTTCCCAATAGACAGGGTATAGGTAATCAAACTCTATTGTTGTTTTTAAACCCTCCGAAAGGTCAAATGTTGATTTCTCACCTTTTGCTTGCGGTAAAATATTACTATCTAAAATTACACGATTAGGCATTTTTAAACTAAAATTTGCATCATTCATTAAAACACTCTCCTACCACCACGAAAATATGGTACAAATTGTTGTTGATATAAAAAAGTCTTAGAAAATTGTATTCTCTGGGCTCTATTCTTTCTCATTGTCTACCTCCACACGTTTTTTAACATTTCTTTCTGCATTACACACTAGCTTTACAAATTCTCCAAAACCTAGTCCATCATCTTCAATGTAACCTCTTTTCTTAAGATCTCTTAATACAAAATATCCTTCAATTACATCTTTTATTATCATTTCCAATACTCCTTATTTTTAATTCTTCTAAAGCTCTCTTCTTTATTATTTTTAAAAAATGAGCGAAATTGATTAACTCTCTTTGCCGTAGTAGTAGAAATAGCCGTACCCGCAGTATTTAATAAACTCCACGGGTTATCAACCTCCGCACTTTTATCTTGAATAAAGCCAGGATATTTATTTGAAAATTCCTCACTATATCTACCATTAGAGTAATACTCATTAGTGATACCAAGCAAAGTAGCCTCATTTCTAATTTTATCAGTACTTACTTTAATGTTAGCTCTTTTATATGCCTCCGTAAGAATTTCTTCTCTTTCCTTAAAAGTTTTAGCAACTGTCAATTCTCTTTCAACTTGAGCAGTTAAAACACCCTCTTTTAAAAGTCTATTTTGTAAACGAACACTCTCTGCTTTTGTTTCAAATATACTATTCTCCTGCTCTTGTGCTTTCGCTTGTGCCTGTGTAAGTTTAGCACTTGCCAAACCATTCATCATTGTTGTTATAGTAGCAGGGTCAAAGTGCTTAATATCAGCTTGTGCACCACTTGGAGTGCTCGCTCCCGCACTAGCAGATTGAACGGCAAGCAAAGGGTTTATCCCCGCTGCCTTAAGGTCTGCCATTCTTCTCTGTATTGAAGTATTAGACATTTGTTCTTGCCAATCTCTGTTTTTTTCTGCTTCATGTTTAGCAGAGTTGTTTCCTAAAATAGTCGAAGTAATTCCACCAACAGCACTAGCAATTCCACCAAATAATCCCAAATATACATCACCTCACTTAATCAAAAAAACCAAGTCCAACCAAAAACCAAAAAAGAAAATAAAGTATAAAAAACCATTTAACAACTTTAAAAACTAATCTAATTTTTTCCATTAGAAATTTTTCAAAATTAGTATACACAATATCACTCTCCTACGGTCCTACAAAGAAGAACACAATTTTTAATACAGCACATGTAACACCTGCCATTACTAAATATTGTAAGTATTTATCTAACATTTGTCAACACCACCTTTCTATCTATATACATTTTTAAAAGACATATACATTTGTCTTCTTATTTCACCTTGTTCTCTGTAATACTTCCAACGGGAGACATCCGACAAATAACCTAAAGATTTTAAATTATATGTATCTTGTTCCTGTAAATTATATACTTTAAGTAAATAATAATTATATTCTTCTAATATATCAGCATTTATACATCTTTCTTTACACCATTTCAAAAAAGATTTTGGAATACCGTGTTTTCTACCTCTACCATCTAAAATATATCCATTTCTTAAAATTTGCTTATAATTCTCAATAAACCAATCCAAACCTAAGATTTTTTTCGGATATACTAAATAAGGTTTACGAGCGGGACCGCCATTTATAGTAAACTCTTCAACAATAGGTTTTTTAACTATTCTAGGAACAGTCATCCATTTCTTAGTAATTTTATTATATTCTTTTTCTTTTACTTCAACATATTCATAACCAACAGTTTTACGTTGTGGAATTTCAGAAAATTTACAAATATATTTAACCATGTATGGTGCTGTTCTAGGTGTAACGTTTCCTATCTCAACAAAACCTAAAGGAAGATAGTCTAATTTTCCGCCACGTTTTGCAATAGGTACTCTATAATTTGGATTATTATTAAAATTATCAATTTCCTGTTGTGTAGCGTCTGATTTACTCCATAATTTTTCCAACAAAGTAGAGATTGAACACTGAATACCACTTTGCGAAATATGAGTAAATTTTATATCATCTCCAGTAGGTTTCCAGCCAAATATAATAGCATGATAATGAGGTCTTTTAATTCCTGTTTTAACATTTCCTTTTTCTCCATATTCTCCGCACATAAAATATTTAATAGGTTTATGAGGAATTTTATGGTATTCTAAATATCTTCTTAATCTTTTTATAAATAACTGAAAATATCTATGCTGTAATGAATAGTTAGGAAAAACATCTTTTATATTCTCGTCATTAACAGTTAGAGTTATAAAAAACATTTCGTCCTCATTATATTTTGTCATTTCATATTTAATCCTTTGTGCGAGCTGTACTCTCCATTCTGCCCTACAAGCTGGACACTTTCCACAAGGTGCAAATATAGATTGGTCTGGGTCATATTTTTTTGGTTTTGTAAAAGAGTACTTTTTCGCTTCTTTGTCATAATAAATCATATGGGGTTTCATACATTTCATTTTTTAACATCTCCTAAAATTTTAATTTTATAACTAATCTACAAATATCTTCATCTTCTGGCATATCTCCAAGCCATTCATGATAATAACTTTTTATGTTTTTATTATGCCAAAAATAAATAAA
>CAUWNL010000233.1:0-5247 GCA_963559995.1 uncultured Sarcina sp. | reverse complement strand
CATCTTTGCAAGTATATATTGAAGATTAACATTAGATGTATTTAAATTTGGATATACTATAGTAGTTCCGACTATTTTAGGAAATTGAAGATTAACATTAGATGTATTTAAATACTTTTTTGTTGTATTGTCCTTTTGGAATATACTCATTGAAGATTAACATTAGATGTATTTAAATGTAAATCTATATCTCATAATTACCTCCTAAATCTTATTGAAGATTAACATTAGATGTATTTAAATTCAGCACTAAATACTTCTAATGCAAACCCTCTCTTATTGAAGATTAACATTAGATGTATTTAAATATACTTAATATTCCCCACTTATTCAACATGTTTTTTATTGAAGATTAACATTAGATGTATTTAAATTGCCAGATATAATTAAATAGAAAGGAGGTGTTAAAAATTGAAGATTAACATTAGATGTATTTAAATAAGAGATTACAAGTGAGTATATAGACACTTTACATGAAATTGAAGATTAACATTAGATGTATTTAAATTTGCCATTACTTCTCCTGTTATTCTAAAAACTGCTTATTGAAGATTAACATTAGATGTATTTAAATTATTGCTTTCTTAGTTTTTGTGTACTCAATATATTATTGAAGATTAACATTAGATGTATTTAAATGTAAAACTATTTGTTATTATCTTTATCAAAGGTTCAATTGAAGATTAACATTAGATGTATTTAAATACACCAATTCCATTTATATTTATTGTTACCGCAGTAGATTGAAGATTAACATTAGATGTATTTAAATCATATTCCTTTATTAATCTTTTTATTCTTGCGTTCATTGAAGATTAACATTAGATGTATTTAAATTACTTAATCACTCCTAAATTTGAACTATCCGGAATTTATTGAAGATTAACATTAGATGTATTTAAATAAGTAGTCGGTTTTTACATAATGTAGTGGATTCTCATTGAAGATTAACATTAGATGTATTTAAATACTCGTATTAGCACAAGTTACAATCCCCCCAAAAGCATTGAAGATTAACATTAGATGTATTTAAATCTTGTTCATAATTTGTTAATATTGTCATAAAAATCAATTGAAGATTAACATTAGATGTATTTAAATAATCAATTCGTTTACGGAAACTATACTGAGTTAGGATTGAAGATTAACATTAGATGTATTTAAATTACATTTCCGCGGAAATTAAATCTAAATTAGTTTGTATTGAAGATTAACATTAGATGTATTTAAATAACAGGATTAAGTGTAACACCAGGAACTGGATTAAGATTGAAGATTAACATTAGATGTATTTAAATTAAGCTTCATAGTAAGATTCGATAACACTTGTTTCAATTGAAGATTAACATTAGATGTATTTAAATTTTTAATTCCTTCTTTCCTGTTTTTTTAATTTCTTTATTGAAGATTAACATTAGATGTATTTAAATTCATTAAAATGATTAAGTGATAAAACTTCTTTTCTATTGAAGATTAACATTAGATGTATTTAAATATAAAAATATCATCTATCCATATTATACACTCTCCATATATTGAAGATTAACATTAGATGTATTTAAATTTAAAATAAGTTACACCACCAGTAAAATCAATTGGAATTGAAGATTAACATTAGATGTATTTAAATTACTAATTTCTTTTGCCATATCTAAAGTAATTTCATATTGAAGATTAACATTAGATGTATTTAAATCCTTTAAAAATCCTATAATCAAAATACCCGCCTACAATTGAAGATTAACATTAGATGTATTTAAATTGATACTGGTTTTATTGAATATGATGGCGTATGGATTGAAGATTAACATTAGATGTATTTAAATAATATTTCTGCATATTCGAATATTTCTGCATTACATTGAAGATTAACATTAGATGTATTTAAATAAATAGAGTTTTCCTTCTTCTTGTAAAGATAATAAATTGAAGATTAACATTAGATGTATTTAAATTTAGTATTTGTTCTAATTCTATCTGCTCTTTCATCTATTGAAGATTAACATTAGATGTATTTAAATGTTTTATTATATCTTGGTTATGATGATGATCCTGAAATTGAAGATTAACATTAGATGTATTTAAATGAAATGCTCCATCCTCGTTTAATAGCTTCTCCACTTAATTGAAGATTAACATTAGATGTATTTAAATACAAATATGGACTTACAGAAGAACAAATAAAAGCCATTGAAGATTAACATTAGATGTATTTAAATCCTTCTGCAGTAGATGTTGCGTATTCATCTAAAGAAATTGAAGATTAACATTAGATGTATTTAAATGGATTACTTTGCCAAGATTCTTGTTTAAAGTAAGTTCATTGAAGATTAACATTAGATGTATTTAAATCCAGCACTAAATAAAGCACCACCAATGCTCTCTATTGAAGATTAACATTAGATGTATTTAAATTGATACTGGTTTTATTGAATATGATGGCGTATGGAGGATTGAAGATTAACATTAGATGTATTTAAATGTAGCTCCAGTTGCCAATTTTACTGGTGTTCCTGATTGAAGATTAACATTAGATGTATTTAAATTAAATACCTTCACCACATTTTTCACAGGTCTTAATATTGAAGATTAACATTAGATGTATTTAAATTATTAATTCTCCTTATAAGTTATTTTGTAATTAATATTGAAGATTAACATTAGATGTATTTAAATCGAGCACATTCCAGCCAACCATATGGTCTGGTGCATTGAAGATTAACATTAGATGTATTTAAATTTGAATTGTTTACAATAATATAATAGTACTAAAGTAATTGAAGATTAACATTAGATGTATTTAAATTGCGGTTTTTGAGAGTTATATGTGGAGAGATTGGGATTGAAGATTAACATTAGATGTATTTAAATTCATGCCTAACAGTTACAGTGTCACCAAGCCATAGAGATTGAAGATTAACATTAGATGTATTTAAATAATCGGGCAATTTAGGGCAATAACATGGTAAGAAGATTGAAGATTAACATTAGATGTATTTAAATGACAGTTTTAAAAGAGCATGTGTTAACTTAGGCATAATTGAAGATTAACATTAGATGTATTTAAATTAGCCGTTCTGATTTAAATATTTAATTGCTTGTGTAATTGAAGATTAACATTAGATGTATTTAAATTAAGATGTGTTTTTAAGATTTGCTTCATTAAGATTATTGAAGATTAACATTAGATGTATTTAAATTCGTTATCCCACACATAAAGTCCAAATTCCTTTGGATTGAAGATTAACATTAGATGTATTTAAATTGGGGTAGAAAGAGGATTAAGAAGAAATACAATAGATTGAAGATTAACATTAGATGTATTTAAATACATTACATTTTTCACAATAATATTTTTGCCCTTTAATTGAAGATTAACATTAGATGTATTTAAATTGTTTCTTACCTCCGTTATTTTTTAATTCTTTCTAATTGAAGATTAACATTAGATGTATTTAAATCAACAGTATGTTAAAACTGCTATTGTGGACCAAAATTGAAGATTAACATTAGATGTATTTAAATTAGTTTAGTTGTTCTATTGTATTTCTTCTTAATCCATTGAAGATTAACATTAGATGTATTTAAATTACTTAGCTTTAATTAATGCGTTACTTTTAAATAATTGAAGATTAACATTAGATGTATTTAAATTGGCAAAAAAAGGAAAATAATTGTAGAACGCAAGAATATTGAAGATTAACATTAGATGTATTTAAATCTTTCTGTTATATTGCTCCAATCTTTTATCCTTTCCATTGAAGATTAACATTAGATGTATTTAAATCTATTTACCTTGTTAAGCCCCTTTTTGTCTATCTCCATTGAAGATTAACATTAGATGTATTTAAATCTATAGAGAGAACATATTAATAGAAAGCACTACAATTGAAGATTAACATTAGATGTATTTAAATTAAATTCTAATATCCTTTACTGTTTTAGTAGTGGATTGAAGATTAACATTAGATGTATTTAAATGTCATCAATCATCTTTTTTATTTCTCCCAAACCATATTGAAGATTAACATTAGATGTATTTAAATGGCACTAGATCCTATACAAACTTATAACCAAATGCGATTGAAGATTAACATTAGATGTATTTAAATATGAATGTGGTCTTTGCATACGATAAAGGATTCTCATTGAAGATTAACATTAGATGTATTTAAATAAAACTCAATACATAGATGGTAGCACTGGAAACATATTGAAGATTAACATTAGATGTATTTAAATTGCTAACTCATTAATGAGATTAATGGGAGATGGAACATTGAAGATTAACATTAGATGTATTTAAATTCTATTAAAGAAACTATGTTACTCTTATCGTAATGGATTGAAGATTAACATTAGATGTATTTAAATATACTTCTTTTCCCTTCTTTTAACATTATAGTTGCATTGAAGATTAACATTAGATGTATTTAAATCGTAGAAGCAAGTACAGGTAAAAAAGCTATAATTATTGAAGATTAACATTAGATGTATTTAAATAGTAAATCCGCTAGGGACTGATTATATAGATGACAATTGAAGATTAACATTAGATGTATTTAAATTAGATTCTCTCCTAACATTTCTGGAATTTTTGTTCTATTGAAGATTAACATTAGATGTATTTAAATTTGCGAGATAAGTTTTAATAAAATATTCTAATTGAATTGAAGATTAACATTAGATGTATTTAAATAGATGGTAATGGACGTATAGGTCGTTTTTTAATGCTATTGAAGATTAACATTAGATGTATTTAAATAAAATATTGACTTCCGAAAATTAAATAACCGTGGTATTGAAGATTAACATTAGATGTATTTAAATTCATATTCATCTGATACTCCAGCTAAAAGTTTCATATTGAAGATTAACATTAGATGTATTTAAATTCCAGAACGTCCGCTTCACCACGTTTAATATATAAATTGAAGATTAACATTAGATGTATTTAAATGACCAACCTTGCGAATATTCCAAGCAATATGTCTAATTGAAGATTAACATTAGATGTATTTAAATACACGATATTTTAATGTACTATTTTCTTCGCGTAACATTGAAGATTAACATTAGATGTATTTAAATTCGATTACTTTATTGTAAGTATTATTAACTTCTGCATTGAAGATTAACATTAGATGTATTTAAATATGGGGTTTCCAAATACAAAATTTAACAGAAGTACAATTGAAGATTAACATTAGATGTATTTAAATTGGGACACAGTAAACAATAGATACT
>CAUWNL010000232.1:0-10090 GCA_963559995.1 uncultured Sarcina sp. | reverse complement strand
GCGGGGAAAATGCTCTTAACGTTGTAAATCCGCATTTTCCTGACGCTACCCCTATAAGCATTTATAAACCTAAAGAATACCTAAATTATGAACCAGTAGAGCTATCAAGTTATGAATTATTATTAGGGTATGGTCAAGAGGGTTATATAATTGCAAACATGAGTAAATATCCACATCTTTTAATTAGTGGACTTAGTAATCAAGGAAAATCAAAAATGGTTAACTATATGTTAAGAAACATAGGAAATAAAGCCGACATTTTAATTTTAAATGGGTTCAAGAAAGATTATAAGGAATTTACATTAGTAAATGGATTTAAAGCCATAGAAAGGCGTATAGGAGCAATTATGGATATACAGGAGGAAAGAAAAAGGCCTTTATATGTAATTATTGAGGAAATGCAAGTTATAAGTAAAAATAAGCACTTACAGGAGCAATTAAAGGAGCTTTTAAGTGTTGGAAGACATTTTAATATATTTTGTATAGGCATAATTCAAAATTCAACTAAAGAAAATTGTAGTTTTAAAGACCTTTTTAATTGTAGATGTAGTTTTAGACAAATAGATACAAGCTCTTACATGGTTGCATTAGGTACATCAGTAGAAAAGGATTTAGAACAAAGGGAATTTTATTATTTAGACACTGAATTAATAAAGGGTTATACATTTAGTATTTAGGAGGGTTTAAAGTGAATATTAGCATATACAAAAACTCTAAAAAGATACTTGATAGGGATTTAAAGATTAATAAAAAGTTTATGGAGCATACAAGTTTTTTATTAGTAACTCCATTTATGCTTAAAAGTTGGTTTGTAGCTTTAGTAGTTGCTAATCCTATATTGCTCAAGTATCAAAGCTTTTTAAGTCAATTATCAACGCCAGGCTTTTTATATGATAATTATAATTATTGTATATGCCAGTTAGGAATTATAGCAAATGAAATTGGAGTAGATGGAATGAAAGTAATTGAAATAATACTAAAAAATTTATTGATGGAATAGGAGGAATATTTTAATTTAATTATTTTTATATCCCTTTGTCGTAGTCGGTGGGTTCTTTGGATGTGGGCCGACGAAGTCGGATTTATTTACCACCGATAAAGGTTCCACAGACGGAGAACAAAGGCAATCTAAAGAATATATTAAACTTTTAAATTTTATCCCTGTATATACAATAGTGGGGATAAAGTGTATTTAAATGCAAGAGGTTAAATTTAAGTATGTGTAATTTAAATTATTCAGTAGATAAGGCTAAGTTATATATACATGGTATTAAAATAAAAGAGATTCAAGACTTAATGAATATATTGAGTTTAGATATAAATATTTCATCTTATGAAAGCAAGAAAATAACAAATTGTAGATACAATTATTTAATAAAAGAGCCTGATGTTGTAGCCTTTAGGAAGAGGATAAAAGGAAATACATTTTATTTAGGTATAGAGCCTAATTGGTCAAGGGATAAGAATAAAACTCATAGGGATATTGTTATCGAGTATAATCCTAATAAAATAATATTAAAAGATTTTAAATCGTTAGGAGCTATTATTCCTATTAATGAGTATAAAACGGAGCTTATGAGCCTTGATATAGCAATAGATATATTTGATTATCATATACAAGATTTAATTATATATAAGCGTCATGGAAATGAGTATAAATGCACTTTAGAACATGGTAAGCTTGAAACTGTTTATTTGGGTTCATTTGGTGAGAATGGCCATATTAAAATTTACAATAAAGCAAAAGAGCAGAGCTTGAGTGATGATACCATATGGTCAAGGTACGAAATAACTTATAAAAAATTAGGTTTTTTAGATATTAGAGATACAGAGGTTATAGAAGATACTAAGTTAGTACCAGTAAGGATAAAGAATAATAGTTTAGAGTTGCAGCAGCTAAAAGATACAGAGAAATATATTTTCATAACATCATTGGATAATATAGACAAAATCAATATGTTGGGTAGAGTAATGAAAAAGAAAATATTAGAGTATCACAAACAATATTTAAAGTCTTTAGATATTAGTTTAGATAAGATCATAAAGACTTATAAAAATTTTAAAGTAGTATAAGGAGTGAGTTTATGGCAAAGGGTATAAAAGCAAGTATTATAGGTATGGTAATGGCAATAGAAATTAAAGAGTTTGAAAAAGAGGATAAATCAATTGTTAAGTATGTTAAATTACAGGTACATGATAAAGAGAGTAAACAGACATTAGATATAAAATATGATGGTGAAGTAGAGGAATTTTTACAGTTAGGTATAGAAGAATATAACAGTTATGATATGACCTTAGAATTTAACTCATATAAAACAGGGGGAAGAAGTAATATAAGTTGTAAAATAACATCTATAAACAAAATATAAATAAGCATTATTAAATGTATACATGGATTACTTTTTGGTAAACAGTAATAATAGTACTTGTATACAGAAGAATTATTATAAATTTAATAAAATTATTTTTAGAGATAAAAGTTATTATGCTTTTATCTTTTTTTGTATGGAAATATCATTGTTTTATAATTACGTTACTTAAGTAACGTAAACGTAGTTTAAATTAGAGATTTTAATAAATTATTCTGTTAATATTAAATTAAAGATTACAAATTATGAATTACATAGAAAATTTAGGAGGAGAGGTATTGAGTTTAGAAGAGAAAGCAAAAGAACTTAAAAGGGAGTATTACAGAGAGTACTACAAAAAGAACAGAGAGAAAATGAAAAAAAGAATTATGGAGTCTAATAAAGATTATTGGATTAGAAAAGCTAAAAAATTAGAAATGAATAATGGTGAGGAATAAGTATGGGATTTATAGAAAAGTTAATTGAACGTATAAGAGAAAAAGATATGCAGGTAATAGAAGATTGTTGGATAGATGAAGCGCTTAAGGAAAATGGATATTCTAATAAGTTTAAAGATACATGGGGAAATAATAGTGGGGACCAATTCTCAAGAAGAACATTAACTAATAATTTAAATAAGTTAGGCTTTAAACAGGATAGAACGGTGAAATTATGGATAAAGGATAATGAAAAAGGTAAAGAGTTTTTAGCAAGTGAATATATTGAGGAAATGAATAAGTTAGGGACTGATAGATATTATATTTATGATGATGAGTATATTGATGAGCCATGTATAGAAATTAAACGTAATATTAACCCAGATTTGCTTAGTGAATTGAAAAATGTAGCAATAGAAAAGGGAATATCTTGGGAACAATACATGGATTATTTAGTACTAAAACAACTAACTAAAGATAGACCACTTAAGAAAAACACTAAATTAGAGATGATAAAAGAAAGTTTAAAAGAAAGTAGATATTCAAAAGAGGAAATAGATTATATTGCAAAGTTGTATGAAGAGGATAGTAAATTTAATGAGCTATATATATGTGATTACTTAGATAATTTTTATATAGAGTATTTTAAAAGTATTGGTTTTATAGAAGAGGAGATAGAGAGTTTAAAAAATGATAAAAATTTAGGCATTGAAGCTTTAGAAATTTATTATCATTATGCTAAAGAAAATAACATTAAAAATTTAAAAGAATTAGTAGAGCTTGTAGATTTATTAATTGAGAAAAACTAAATAACATAAGAAATAGAAGAAAATAAGAGAAGAACAAAAGAAAAATGAAAATAAAGTGTAAAAAAAGATAGGAAACATAATATTAAAGTTATGTAGCTTAAAACTATAAATTCTCAATAAATACGGTGAAAAAATGAAAGATATAGAAGATTTTTTATATAGCCTGAAGGACATAAATAGTAACTCAAGTATAGAGAGTTATAAGTATGATTTAAAAGATTTTATTAAATATATAGATTTAAAAATAGATTGTAAGGATTTAAAAAGGTTAGAGATTGCTGAACTCCAGGAACTAATAAATAATTATATGAGGTCATTAAAAGATAGAGGACTAAAGCCAAAGACAATAAACAGAAAAGTTATATCAGTAAATAAGTTTATGAAGTATTTGGATTTGGAATGTAGAGCTAAAGGATTAAGGGTTCAGAAAAAACTATTTTTAAATAATACATTGAGTAATAGCGATATAAATAAAATGCTTAGGGTATGTGAGAATAGTAGGGATAGAGCCATAATAATAACTCTATATGGAAGTGGTTTAAGAGTATCAGAATTATTAAAGATTACGGTAAAAGATATTAATAAAAAGACTATATTAATTCAAGGTAAGCGTGGAAAGTATAGAGAAATTATTTTACCGATAAAGGTTAGGAAAGCATTAAAAGAATATTTAGAAGTTAGACCAAAGAGTGATATATCTCAATTATTTATAGGAACTAAAGGAGCTTTAAAAAGACAAGCTATAAATAAAATAATTAAAAAGTATTCCAGGAAAGCCAAAGTAAAGTTAGATAAAGCTCATCCACATTCATTTAGACATTTATTTTGTAAAAATTTAGCTGAGCAGGGAATAGGAATAGATATAATAGCAAGTTTGGCAGGACATGAGAATATAGAAACCACAAGTATATATACGAAAAGGACTGAATCAGAGTTACAAAATGTATTGGATAGAACGTTTAATATTTAGATATTGGAGGTGAAAAAGTGACTGTTTTAGAGGCGTTAATTAATATATCAAGGGATATGAGGAGAAGAAAAGCAGCTAAGGCTGCAAGGGAAACTCTTTTAATAACTAAAAAAAGTAAATCAAAGAAGACTTCTAATAGTAAACCAAAGAAGAAAAGGGAGGAGAAAAAGCCAGTTAATCCAATAGAGGATATGGCTAAAACTCTTGAAATAGCAAAAGAAACATCAGAGATATTAAAGAATAAAAAATAAATAAAGCCCCCCTACTCCCATATGCACTAAATTTTTATGGGGGAGTAACAACGACAGGGGGCCTTGTATGTCTGTAGAAACAGGATAACATGAGGGGGGAGAAACTTAGGAATAAAATAGGTTTAAAAAGGTGAGATAAATAGTTTTTTAATATAGTCAAATAAGGTAAAACACTTAATTTAAGTGTTTTTTGATATAGATAGTTTTTTTTATAAAGTGAACACCAGATGAATATTAAGTAAGGGTTCATTTTATATGAAGTTTCAGAGATTAATGGGAGATAAATAAATGGCAAATACAAATACAAAAATTATAGAAAAATTGAAAAAGGAAAAAGAGCAAAAAGCAAAGAAAATTGAGGGTTTAGAATTAGAAAAAGGTAAGATATTAGAAAAAATAAATAAGTTAAAAGATAATAATATTAAAAATATTGATATTAAAAATATGAATGAGGATATGTTATTTAAACTATTAGATGATAAAGACGAAAAATTATTATATAAAAGGCTTAATATCATTAATGAATTTATTAAAAAGATTAAAGAAGAGCAAACAGTATTTACAGATGAAACAGTAGCTTTTAAACAAAGCTTGGTGAAAAACTTTAATGATAAGGCCATAAAAAGAATACAAAAGATAGAAAATGATTTAGACAGTATATTAAAAGAAATAATAGAGCTATTAGCCGAAAGAGAAGAAACACGAAAAGAACTTGTAAGTATTGATAAATTAGCAGGAAACTTTAATAGTTTTTTTTCTAATGGATTAGATAATAATACTAAGTTACAACTTGTGAAGTTAAATAAATTATCAAGGGGGACAAAGGATTTAGACTTTTTAGTAAATGAATATTTAAGTCAAAGAGGTATTTATTTAGCAGAGGCAAGGCTTAAGTCAAAGGTAGATTATTATATTGGTGGCAAATAAAATACTAAGCAATAATCAAATAAATAATTACTTAATCTATGCTGGGGAAGAAAGAACAATACTTCAGGAATATAGTAGAAAAATTAAGGCAAGTGAAAAGATAAGAATTGAGATAAATTTAGAAGATGATCCTATAGTTATTTTAGATAAATCTTTATTGTGTATTTCATTAATTTTAAATGATATGACATTTTATAAATTTAATAAGCAAAAATTAAAAGATTATATGGTAGAGGATTAAATATATTAATTAAATAATATTGCAGATAGTCGCCAGGCATAACTATTAATATATTGATTTACCTTTCAATAAACTGTAAAATTAAATTTATAAATAATTATAACGTTTATAACCATAAAAAAGAGCAAAAAAATAAGAAGCTCTAGTTTGGCGACCGGACTTCTTATTTTTAATCACAAGCTCCAATTCCTTTTAAAGAATTGTCTTATATAAATATTATTAAAGGCTTAAAGCTCTTTTAATATATCTATTATTATTTAGATTATATTAAAAATATGTGTAAAAATCAATATTTATATTTGGAATTGATGGAGCCTTTTGCCTTGATATATGGTGGAGGGAGATAAAATGGGAATATTAAAGCTAAAATATGATACAGGATTTACACATATAATACAGGCTAAAAATGGAACTATGAAAAGATTAAAATCTTGTAATTTGGAAGAGTTAAATTTACATGAGTTTAATAGCAAAGAAGATATATATTATACACCTAACACTTATAATTCACCTGTAAAGAGGGATAAGAAACACTTATGGCAATTAAACAAGTTTTATATAGATATAGACCATAAAAAAGGGACAAAACCTATAGATGCCTATGAAGTTATAATTGCTATAAATAAGTTGGTTGAAAATAAAGAGATACCTGAACCAACAGAATATATAAATAGTGGACGTGGCATTCATGTTTATTGGGATATACATAACTGTCATATAATGCTTTTAGACCTTTGGGAGAAGATAGAGCAATATTTATTGCAACAACTTAAAACTTTAGAGGATAGCATAAATAATATAAAAGTTGATACAAGAGTAGTAGACCCTACAAGAATTTTAAGATTAAAGGGGACTACTAACAGTAGGAGCAATACACTATGTTATTCAATGCAGAGAAAAGAAGAGAATATATATAATATATTGGATTTAAAAAAGCAATATATTAAATCTAAAAAGAAAAAAAGAGAATATAAAGAATTAATATTTTTACCTACTAAGAATTTATATACTTTAAATAGTAGTAGAGTAGAGGATTTTAAAAAGATAGTACAATTAAGACATGGAAATGTTATTGGATATAGAAACACTCTAATAATGCTTTATAGTTATCATTATAGGCTATTTAATGATATTACAGTTAATGAGTTAATAGAAGAGGTTAAGAGCTTTAATAAAAGTTTTAATAAGCCATATAATACAAAGCAATTAATATCAGTTTGTAGAAGTGTAAATAAGACAGTAAAACACTTTATAGAGGATAATACAAAGGGTTATAAGTTTAGTAATAGTTATATTATAGAGGCGTTGGAGCTAACAGAACAGGAGCAAAGCAAAATGCTAACTATAATATCAAAAGAGGAAAAATATAAAAGAAAAAATAATAAGAGAACTCCAAGAAATGAAGAAGGATTAACTCAAAAACAACAAGAGTTAAAAGAGCTTACAGAAAAGATATTAATATTAAAGCAAAGCAAAATGAATTAAGTTATAGAAGTATTGCAGAGCAATTAGGAATTACTTTAGGAAAAGTACAAAGATGTTTAAAATAATTAGTGTATCGAAAAATGGTCTTTAAAAAGTGTGTTTAGCGTAAGGTTTTTAGAAAATGGTATAGCAAGGGGTATTATAGAGAAAGAACTTTAAGGTTTCCTTATAAAAAATATCTTAGGTAGTGTGTAACCATAGTATAAAACCTATGGTTTTGGTATAGCTTTTTAGAAAGTATATATTGAGTTACTGGGGTTTTAATACAAAGGGTTATATTATAATTAGGTTATAGCACAATAAAAATTAAAAATATTTATTTAACGATTATTAGATAAATGGAGGACATTATGTCAGAGATTAAAAATATAGATTCCCTTATGAACTACATGAAAGATACTCATAATATAGAAATTGATAGGGAAATGCATAAAAATAATTTGAGAAATATGGGGTATTATCATGGTTTTAAGGGGTATAGATTTATAAAAGATTCTAAAAATACATTAAACTTTAGTAATTTTAATGAGATTATGGCTATGAATAAGTTAGATTTAGATTTAAAGTCTATAATATATCCTAAAATAATGTTTATTGAAACAAGTATAAAAAATCGTGTTTTAGAAAGTGTTTTAGAAGATTGTAAGAAAAGTGATTTTAATAGTATATATGAGCAAGTATTGATAGGATATAAGGATTATAAGAAACATAAGCCTAAGGATAAAGAAAATAAAGCTTATAAAAGTAAGTTAACTCAAAGATTAAGGTTAAGAGATCAGATTTTAAGTGCATTAACCAGAGAATTTAGTAAAAACAGAAAGGTAATAGAGCATTTTTATATTAAAGAAGTACATGTACCAATTTGGGCTATCTTTGAAATAATAACAATGGGTGAGTTAGGAAACTTCATTGCCTGTCTAAAAACAGATTTAAGAAAAGATATATCAAGGGATATAAAATTAAATAAAACAGTAGATACAGATGGCGTATTATTACAAACAGTAGTATTTCTATTAAAAGATTTACGAAATGCCGTAGCTCATAATAATATAATTTTTGATACAAGATTTAAAACTGGTGAAGTAAATCAGCAGTTAGGACAAGCACTTATTTACGACGTAAAAATTGACTATAATCATACTGATAAAATTTTTGAAAATATATTTGATTATATAGTATTAATTGTATATCTATTAAAGGGTTTAGGTATGCCAAATGGCGAACTCAATAGATTTATTTGTGATTTTAAAAGTATTATAGAAGAGTTTAGAGGTAACATAAATATCTCAATATATAATAAAATATTTAGGTCAAGCACAAAAAAGAGAATAGAATTACTTAGGAATTTTGTTAATAATTAACATTGCATATATTTTATAAGTATAGTAATATAATATTATTAATTGCGGTGGTCGTTTGAGGACAACACCTAAGGATACAAGATGCGTCTTGTATCCTTTTTTGATTGTTATTAATTAAGATTAGATAAGTTATTTTAGTTTTTTATTATTATTTTTTAGACATATTGAGTAATATTCCGAAAAGTAATCTTTTCGGAATATTTATATAGTTTGGTAAGGTAGACTTTAATGAACTATTTTATTTTTATAAAATAATGTTTGTTAAGGTCTTTTTTTTACATATTAAACGTTCATAAATTATCAATATGCTTTACAAACTAATTTAATATAAAATTATATGTTTTTTAAAGGAGTTATAAACACATGGAAAATAAGGTTTTTGGATATGTAAGAGTAAGTAGTAAACAACAAAATTTAGATAGGCAAATAGAATCAATAAAAGAGTATTGTAAAAATAATAATCTTGAATTAAGTGAGAGGGATTTATTTTTAGAAAAGGTTAGTGGTAAAAACTTTGAAAGAGATGAGTATAAGATATTAAAGAGATCATTGAGAAGTGGTGATACTTTAGTAATAAAAGAACTTGATAGGCTTGGAAGAAATAAAGAGGCCATTAAGGAAGAGATTAAGTGGTTTAAAGATAATGGAATAATTTTAAGAATATTAGATATACCAACAACACTGATTGATTATAGTTGCTATGATAACACTATGGCTAAAGCAATAATGGAAATGGTTAATAATATACTTATAGAGGTATTAGGAACAATAGCACAAGAAGAAAGAAATAAAATTAGACAAAGACAAATGGAAGGTATTCAGGCCTTAAAAAATAGAAATGATGGAAAAGGTATAGGAAGACCAAAGATTGAGTTTCCATTAAATTTTAAAGAGGTTTATGATAAATGGAAATCTAAAAGTATTACAGGAGTTAGAGCAATGGAATTATTAAAATTAAAAAAGACAACTTTTTATAAATTAATAAATGAATATGAGCGTAGTTATAAATATAATCATATATAAAGCTACAAGACTATTAGAGAGGAAATAATATATATAATAGACAAAATACACTATAAAGGAATAAATGAGCTTAGAAAGGCGTATAAGCGTTTTAATCATAAATAAAGTAATATCTGTTTTTTATTTAAAAGCTTTTTCTCCTTTCTTTCTTTTTTATATATTCAGTATTACTAGGGTGTAAAAACTACACCTATGTATTAATAAATGGAAAAAATCTATATTATTATAATTTTAATTC
>CAUWNL010000231.1:0-11162 GCA_963559995.1 uncultured Sarcina sp. | reverse complement strand
TCTTAAATTAGTCTACTCTTTTTTAAACTGTCCTTGACAAAGGGTACATTTTAGACTTCTAATTATTAGGAGTTCTTTTATTATTATATTATTATTGGATAAATAATATAGTAACATATTTAGGAAAATTAAATTTTATTTCAATATTTCTTAGAATTCTGATGGCAATAATTTTTGGCTGAATAGTTGGATATGGAAGAGAAATAAGACCAGCAGGACTTAGAACACATATACTTGTATTTATTGGAGAAACTCTTGCAATGATAACTAATATTTATGTGTATGAAATGTATAGCATATCAAGTGATTCAACAAGGGTAGGAGCCCAAGTTATAAGTGGGATGGTTTTTTTAGGGGCTGCTACTATTATAGTTACAGGTAAAAATAAAGTAAGAGGATTAACAACTGCAGCTAGACCATGAGCATGTGGATGTATGGGACTAGCTATTGGGGCTGAATTTTATTCAGGAGCAATTATAGGATGCTTATTTATAGCCGCAGTTACAGCGGTTCTTTCCAAGCTTGATAAAAGAATTAATAGAAATTCTAGAAATATTACTATATATATTTTAGTTAATTGGAATTTTACTTGGACTTAGAATATCAGGAGATATTTGTCATAATGACTTTATAGAATCGGTTACTAATAAGAATGAGGTTATTTTTTTAAAAGAAATAAGTTAAAATAAAAATAGAGGAAAAGAAACTTTAGTGTTAGAATAAATTAGTATAATATAGTTAATATAGATATTATATAAATCCCCCTACTTTTGTTAATGTTAAAGTAGAGGGAAGGTTATTATAAAGCTATTAGATATATAAATATAACTATAGTAATTGCTACAAGAACTAAATCAATAATAGTTAGTTTGTATTCTTTCTTTACAATTGAAATTATTATACAAATAATACCAACTAAAAGGTTAATAGCAGCTAACATAATATTAGAGAATAATCCAGATAAAAGAATAGATTCTAATATGTATAAAGTAGTAGTAATAAATAAAATAATTTGTGAAATTTTAATTATTGGACCTTTTCCTTTTAAAATATTAAACATAATATCTCTCCTTAAGTTTTATCTAATAGTTTTTATATATTCTATCAAGTTTTGTTTTAATATAAAAGTAAAAATATGGAGGGAATATAAAAATAAGGAGGTTAATATGAAGTACTCAACAAATTATTCATCACCATTAGGATTAATAACAATGGCAAGTGATGGAGAGAAATTAATTGGTCTTTGGTTGGAAGGTCAAAAGTATTTTACTGATGATATAGCTGAGTCTATGATTGAAAATAATGATTTAAACATATTTATATCTACAAAACAATGGTTAGATAGATATTTTTTAGGAGAAAAACCTGAAATTTTTGAATTACTATTGGCTCCAATTGGTGGAGAATTTCGTAAGATAGTATGGGATATTCTATGCCAGATTTCATATGGAGAAACTATTACTTATGGGGAAATAGCAAAAAAGGTAGCATTTAAAATGAATAAGAAAAGTATGTCCAGTCAAGCTGTTGGTGGAGCTATAGGACATAATCCAATATCTATTATTATTCCATGTCATAGGGTGGTAGGTGCAAATGGTAATCTTACTGGATATGCTGGTGGAATTAATAAAAAAATAAAGTTACTTGAGCATGAAGGAGTAGATACGTCTAAGTTCTTTGTACCAACAAAGGGAACTGCATTATAAGTTTTAATAAAATTTGTATGCTAATTTTTAATATATGAAAAGAGTATAAGGAATATATGAAGTGAAATAAAAGTAAAAGCCTCGATATTACGGAAACGGGTAATATCAAGGCTTTTTACTTGTTAGATATATAACTGGTTCCGGCAGTGGGAATCGTAAAGGTGTTTTTTTAGTAATTCTTATTAATATATAAAACATAGTATTATCAACGCTTTGGTGAATCTAATTACTATATGGTTTCTAATGATTTTTATCGAAGAAGTGGGAAAGATAGTGGGAAACTTTTTAGTTTAGTGGGAAAATAAAATAGACTATATAGCGATAGTCTATTTAAACATACTATTGATTTTTTCATATTCTTTAAGATTTTTTTCTTTATTAATTTCAGCATATATTTTCATAGTAACATTTATATCAGCATGACCAACCCAATCCATTACAGTTTTTATATTAATATCATTGCTTATACAGTTAGTTATAAATATATGTCTTAAACTATGATAATTTATATCTGCTTCTATATCAGCACGTTTTAATGCTGCTTTTAATCTTCTATTAGGTTGTTTATTATCTATGTATTCGCCATGCTCTTTACAAAAGATTAATTTATTATCAAAGTATACATCACCATATTTCAATTTATTTTCTTTATTCTTTTTAATAATTCCTTTAAGAATTGGTACAAGCATAGAAGGAAATGGAACTTCTCTTATACTTGTTTTAGTCTTTGGTATAGTTACTCTGTTTTCATATATTCTTTTGTTATCTTTAGTTAATTCACCAGTCCATACTAATTTTACTGATTTATTTATCTTAATTAATCTATTATCGAAGTCTATATCCTTTTCTTGTAGTGCCATAGCTTCTCCTAGTCGCATACCACACATTAAGCCTAGTAATATTATTCCTTCACATTTATCGCCTTGTAGAGCCTTTATAAGGTCTTGTTGTTGCTTTTCGGTTATATAGTTTATTTTCTCATCAATAACTTCATGAGTCTTAGGATATACTATACCAGTTACAGGATTAGATTTAATTTTATTTATTGATACAGCATATTTAAAACAATTACTTAAAGCTTTATTTAAGTTCTTAACTTGATTAATAGTATGATTTTCTAACAATTTATTAGTTATTTTTTGCAAATATAAAGTATCTATATTAGTTAATTTAGCACTATTTAAGCTTTTAGTAGGCTTTATATAGTTTCTATATATTCCTTCAATTCTATCAAATGTTGAAGCCTTTAACTCTTGTTTTTTAATATTCCATAACCATTCATAAAAGAAATTACCTAAAGTAGAATTATCACTATGAATTGTATTACTTTCCTGGAACGCTTTTAATTTTTCTTTAGCTTCTTTTTGAGTTTTACCGTAAATATCTTTTCTTAATTGTTTTCCGGTTAAAGGATCATAGCCAGTGGTAATAGTAATACGCCAATACTTTACGCCATTTTTAACTATCCACTTAGCAGAACCTTCTCCATTAGTCCTCTTTGCCATTCTGTAAGCTCCTTTCTATTTATTAGTATAATTTATCATTTTAAAATAAAAACGCTTATATAAGCTAATATTAAGTTTTAGAATTAACAACAAATTTGTGGTCAGTTATTTTTATAAATATCTTATCCGATATTATTTTTAGATGACCCTGTAAAACACCGGCTCAGCTTAAGTCAAAATTTGATTTGAGGTCACTAAAAGTAACCACGAATTTTAAGGATAAATGGGAAATCCCATTTATCCATAGTTTAATTGTAGTGATATATTTATTTAACACTACTTAGAATTGGATAAAGCAAATTTTGCTTTCTTCCACAAATGGCGGAAATTTTTTTGACAACAAATAGGCGAAATATTTCTCTGATTTAAATTCGGAATTAATATTTCCGAGAATATTTATCTAATGAACTAATTTGGTGCATACCCAAAAGTGGGCATAGCTGCTATAAATAGAGTTTGGGTCCAAGTGTAGTTATTGAAAAGGTAAATACAGTAACTACAATTTTATTCCACACAAGTATGGAAAAGGACGGCAAAATATTTTGCTATCCTTAAGTACACATTCCCAAAATGGGAAGGTGTTTAAATTGATTAAGTTAAGTCTAAAGATGAAAAATCAATATTAAGGTTTTTAAATATAGACACTGGTACTACATCATCAAATGAATAGATATTCGGTGTATCATAGCCATTATCAGTTAAGTTATAGACTAATATATTCTTTTTCATAGGGTTAATAATCCAATATTCTTGCACCTTATATTTTTCATACAAAGAAGCTTTTCTTATATAATCATTACTAGGATTATAAGGCGATACAACTTCTACAATCATATTCGGTGATCCAGTACAACCTTTATCAGTTAATTTAGACTTATCGCATATTATAGATATATCGGGTTGAACTATATTCTTGCTATTTTCAATATTTTCATTGTCATTTATTAGTATCACATCAAATGGAGCAGGATAGACTTTACATGAGCCATTATTACTCTTTATATGATGTTGTAGTATATATGATATTTCTGATATTAATTGCTGATGTATTCTTGAAGGTGCAGGACTCATATTATATATTTCCCCCTCTATAATCTCTATACGCTCGTTTTCATCATAAGTAAGGTAATCTTTATAAGTGTAAATTTTATTTTCTTTTGCTAACATAATAAATCTCCTTTCTTATTATTTGTTTTACTGTAGTGATATTAACACTACAAAATATATAGCAAATCGTAAATCACGATTTTCGTTGATTAGGTTTAATCACTTAGAATAAAGTTATTGTAGTGACATTGATAATTAACACTATATTTCCCATTTATATTGGGAAACCGTAAATTTGGTAGTATCTATTATATAGATGATAGTACATTATAACCAATCAAAATATTTTGCTCACCTAGTGTAAGTAGATGGTGTTTTGCCACATACTTAAAATTTAGGTCGATTAAATGGATTAACATTGTAGTTATTATAAAAGTAAATGTAGTAACTACTATATAGATTCATATTAGGGATTTCCCTTTTATCTAATAGAAAAATAAATTTTATTTTTGAAAATAGCGAATCACGATTTACTCAAAGGTAAGTTATTGTTGAGCAGTTTAAGTTAAGTAGTTACTATGTATAGTTTTAGAAGTAACTACTTTTCTTTATTATGTCTTTCCAATATTTCATTAACTTTTAAATTATAAGCAGCATGAACAAAATTACTTATTTCTTTTAGTTCAGGTTCGGAGAAACTATTTATATTATAATTAAGAGTTGAGCTATTTAAAGCTAAATACATTAAATCAACAACACTTGAATAAATAAAGTCTCTTATACCGTCTTCACTTAAGTTTTCTATAATTAACGAATCTAAATTTTTAGTTTTATTTGTAATATTTAATTGTTTTTCAAAATCTTCAGCTAAATCACTTAATCGTTGTAAGGTTACTTCTAAAGATTCTTCAAAATTATTAGAGCTATATTCTTCAGAATCAGAACCTAATAATTCATCAACAGAAACATTTAATGCTGAAGAAATATCAAAAAGAGTTGCAGGTGGGATATTTACTGTTCCACTTTCATACTTTCTGACTGATATTTCAGATTTGCATATTTTTTTAGCTAATTGTTTTTGAGTTAAGCCTAAGTTTTTTCTATATTTTTTTATATTATTTGGTAATTCTTTAAATAACATAATCATACCACCTCTTAATATATAGTATCATAATAGATAAAAAATATCTATAAAAATAAAATTATGCTCTTGAATAGATAAAAAATATATGCTAATATAAACATACAGATAAAAAATATCGGTAAAGGAGGTATAAATTATGTTAGCATTAAAAATTGCAAGAGTAAAAAAAAGGTTTAACTCAAGAAGGACTTGCTAAAAAATCAGAAGTTGGAAGAGTTACTATTTCTAACATAGAAAGAAAATGAATAGAGAATATTCCAGTATATACTTTAAGAAAAATTGCAAAAGCACTTGATATGACAGTACAAGAACTATTCTTTAGCGAAGAGGAATAGAAAGTGAAGATATTCACTGTCAAACAGAACTAAAAATAATCATTGCCACTTATGGCAATAAACATATCTAAAAAATTTCGCTATTAGTTGCGAAAATAAATCATATCAAAAAGACACTACAGAGTAAGACATAAGTAAAGTGCAATACTTTATAAAAATAGGACAAGCTACACTATAAAATCATACTACAGTTGTTCTAAGTAGATGTATTGGAAAAGGTAAATATTAAATTATGGAGGGGATAGCATGGACCAATTACAAGAACAAAATAAAAAAATACAGGAGTATAGAAGAAAGGTTTTAGAAAAAACTTGTACACCAAGAGAGCTTGCAGAGGCATGGGGAATTTCATATACAAAGGTTTTAAGATTAGCAAGGATAGAGGGAGCTCCAGTATTGAGATTTGGTAGAGATATCCGTTTTGTACTATCAAAGTTAGATGATTTTTTAGAGGACCATATAGGAGAAAATTTATTATAGGAGGGTTAAGTTATGGAAGAGCTATTGCAACATGATTTGGAAGAAGCACGTTATTACTTAAATATGCCTAATTTAATTATAATATTGCCAATTACAGATATTGTAACAAGTGAAGATGGTATAACACTAACTTTAGGTGAGGATAACACTTCGAGTATAACTATTTGGAAAGAAGCAAGTGAGGTAAAAAGAGTTAGAAGACCTACAGGAATAATAGGAGAGTTTGAGTGGTGCTATCTTATTAAAAATGAGTATAAAGAAAATATAGGATATATAGGAAGGTAGTAATAGCATGAGTATTAAGATATTAAGTTTATATATAGCAAATTGTAAGAGCATGGGTAAAGAGCCTACATGGGAAAATTTAAGGCTATTTAATAAGGTGTTTAAGTAGGTGAGTTAATGCTTAATATTAAGCAGAATGAAATAAATCCATTATTACTAATTAACAAAATTGTATTTAATGATATTCCAGTAAAACTAAATAGAGTAGAAAAGAATGTATTACTTTCTTTAGTAAATCATAATAATTGGAAAACAGGGATATGTAACCCTTCTATTAAAACTATTCAAAATGAATGGTTTTATAAAAGTGATAGAGAAGTTTTACAAGCAATAAAAAGTTTAAACGAGAAAAAATTATTTACTAAAGAAACTATAAAAAGAAAAAATTATTATCAATTAAACTTTGATTTATTAATGAGTTATACCCCACAAAATGTAGGTAACCCACAAAATGTAGGTAACCCACAAAATGTAGGTAATGATACCCCACAAAATGTGGGTACTAACAATGAAATAACAATGAAAGAACAATTAAATATATATAGTGATTTAGATAATGAAGATTATGTTAATAAAATCAATGAAGAATTAGAAGAGGATTTATTCAATAGAATTAAAAGTAATTATGCTCCAGGAGCAATAAAAAAAGAATTGGATAGTCTTAAAGATAAAGGGTTAAGTAAATTGGATTTATTAAAAGAATTAGAAAATAATTTAAAAATTAAATCTATAGAAACTAAAGAAGAAAAGCCTAAAGATGTTGAAGATATATTTAATTACTGGAATAGCAAAAAGATAATAAAGCATAAAGAGATAACTCCGGTAATTAAAAAAGAAGTTATAAAAGTTTTAAAGAAGTATTCAGCAGAAGAGGTAAAACAGGCTATAGATTTATATAGTGAAATTCTTAAAAGTGAGTTCTATTTTAGTTACAAATGGAGTTTAAGTGATTTCTTAAAAAGAAATAATGGTATAAGTACATTCATGGAGGAAGGTTCTAATAAAGCTAATTATGAAGAATGGAAATCAAAGAATAAATCAAATAATGACACAGATATGGATTTTGATGATGAAAAGTATATTATTTAAAAAATGAGGTGTAAGAAATGATAAAACAAGAATTAATAACATTAGAGCAAGAGGTTTTAGGGGGTCCTATAATAGATAATTCTTTATATCATCACTTAAAATATAATGTTAAAGAAAGAATGTTTGTGGTTCCAGAGCATAAAGAAATATTTAAATTAGTAAGTGGAATGTTTGAAAAGGGGTTAGAGGTAAGCGTAACAGATATATTAGTATATGCTGATAAAAATACAGTTCAAATGGGAGGAACAAGCTATATAGCTGAAATAGTAAGTAGTACTGTTAATAATGCTGCATATCCTCAAAAAATTAAATTTCTTGTAGATGAATATAGAAAAAGAATGATAAAAGAATCATATACAAGAGTGATAAACTCTAATACAGTTGATGAAATGATAGATATTACGAAAAAAACATTAGAAAATGTATATAAATGTGAAATGACTAAAGAACTTGACACTGATTGTATATATAACAATTATCTGATTGAAATAGAAAACTATAATAAATCACAAGGGTTCAAAAGCAATTTTTATAGTTTAGATGAAATAGTAGGTAAATTTCAAAGAGGAAGACTTATAACAGTGTTTGCAAGAAGTGGAGTAGGTAAAAGTACATTTGCGATACAAACTGCTTCAAATATGGTTATACAAGGTAATAGAGTTGTTTATGGAAGTGGAGAAATGTCTGTAAAGGAAGTTTTAGACAAAATATCTTCTAGCAAGTTAAATATAAAGCATTCTAAATTTACTGAAAATACATTGACTAGAGAAGAAAAAGATAAGGTAAATAGTTTAATGGTTAAGTTAATGGAAAATAGATTTTATATAACCAATGAAACTGATATAAATAAGTTTTTGAATGAAGTTAGATTGTACAAGTTAAAAAATGGCTTAGATGTACTATTTGTTGATTATGTAAACAAGTATGTAACTGGTATAAGTGGAATTACATTAACTGAAAAAATTGGACAAGTTACAAGTATTTTAAAAGAGTTTGCATTAAAAGAAAAAGTATGTGTAGTGTTATTAGCACAAGCAAATAGAAAATCAGATGGCAATTCAAATTTAGAGTATTACGAGAAATTGGAAGTTAATGATATACAAGATAGTGCGAGAATAGAGCAAGATAGCGATCAAGTAATTGCATTGTATAGAAATATAAAATTAGATAATCCACAAATAAGAGAAAATTTAAATAAAGAGGGAAAATTAGATTACAACTCTAAAAAAGCTGAAAAAAATCCAAATTGTATAAACTTAACTGTATTAAAAAATAGACATGAAAAAAAAGGAACAATAGCTTTAAATTGGGAAGGAGATTATTCAAGAATAAGTAACTTCATGAGATAGAGAGGTAATATTTATTATGACACTAGAGGAAATAGAACAATTAGAGGTCGAATTGAATAAATCAAAAACAGAAACCTTATTAAATGCTATTGATATATATAGAAATGAGAAAGGTATGGAAGACTTAAAAAAAGATGTCATGAAGGGGATTGTAGAAGTATTTAACAATAGTTTTAGAATGTTAGAACAATTAAAAAAGGAATGTAAAGAGAATGGAGAAGATTAATAATGATGAATTAGAAAATAGAGTTTTAGAGATAGGTAAAAAGTATAAAAATTCGGACAAGCTTACAAAAATACAAGTCGGAAAGATAATGTTAGATAAAAGAAGAAAATTTAAAAAGAAAAAAGCTTATAGATACTACCAATATCTATAAGCAAGGAGCTATCCATAGGATAACAATAGTTTCGCAACTTAAGTTTATCCTATATGCTCCTAAAAAATCAATGTTATTAGGAGGAAATTTTAATGAATAATATAGAAAAAAATAAAATAGATACAGGTATTAAGACAATTAAGTATCAAGGTAGAGTTTGTATAGTTAAAGAAACTGATACATTTAGAAATAGATTTAAAGGAACTGTATTATCAAAAGATGGTGTTGAAGTTTATCTTATTAATATTAATCTTAGCCATATAGAAAAAAGAAATACATTTCATAGATTGCTTAAAGGTAAGAAGCTAATTAATTTTTATATCAATGGGGAAGTAATGAAGGTGGCAAGATAAATTATGAGAAATTCTGAAGTTTTAAGAAAACAAAGTGAATTATTGAATGAGATTAAGCAATTAGCAAGTAAACTAAGCTATGAAGAATTAAGAGTTGTTTTAAATAATGTAAAAGAGGAATTAGTTATAAAGGAGTAATTGTAAATAATGAAAATACAAATTAAATATAAAAATGAAAGTGATAAGGAAAAGCTAATAGATGGCTTATCAAAGGAATTTAAAATAGTGAAAATAAGTAAGCCATACAAGAATGGTAGATATTTTAGGGTATATGTAGATATAAATGTAAAGTAGTTACTAGGTTAAATATTATAGTAACTACAGAAAAGAGGAAAAAGTTATGACAGAGAATGAAAAAAAGTTTTATGAGTTATTGAGTGAAATTATAAAAAAATAGGTGATATAAAGATGTATTGTGTAATACAGGAAGTGGAACTTAAAAAGAAAAATGTATATGGAGCATATAAAGAGTTAGAAGCTTATTACTTTCAAATGAGTATAAATGGAGTTGAGTGTGGGCATTATGCTTATAGAATGACAGGTGATAGATTTGAGCGACCAATAAGAAAAGCTTATAAAGTAAGCGTTCATAAGAGTTATAGAGAAAAGGGTAAAGTGAAAAAGAAACAATGGGTCATAGGTACTATGGAGTATTATGCTATAGCAACTAATTGTTATTGGATAGGTGAATGCATAAATCAGAGTAAACTTGAAAAATTACTTAATGAGATGGAAATAAGTGAGGAAGAGTTATGGGAGTTAGTAGATAAGAAGCTAGACCCATTGATAGAGAGAATACAAAGTGAATATCAAGAAACTGAAGAGTATATAACAGATAAAAAGTATAGTGATATCATAGAAAAATATAATAATGATAAAGTAGAATTTGAAAAGAAGTATGGACAAGATAGTTATAATAAGTGCTACGATGTGTTTGGAGAGTTAAGAAACCCCAATTTGTTAGAGCAAATAAAAAAACAGTATGAAGAATATAAAGAAAGGGAACGTAGTTACTATGAAAATTTTAAGAGTAACTACAATAGTTATAATTCATATAGTAGTTACTACAATAATAAAATAAGTACCCACAATGAAGAAGATAAAGACAAGTATAAGAAAATATATAAAACATTAGCAAAAGCATATCATCCCGATATAGCAAAAGATGATGGAGAAATGATGAAGTTAGTTAATCAGTTAAAAGAGGAATGGGGTATATAGTAGTTACTTAATAAAATTATATAGTAACTACGGTTAAAGTGTTGATATAAGGGCTTTTTTAAGATATCATAAACATAAAGATAAAAATAAATAAAAAGATAGTACCCCACTTGATTAAGTGGAAAGCATATAAAGGCTACGGGAAATATATTAACTTAAAGATAAGTGCAAGTTTGCACCCATTAATAAGTTTTATATTTCCTGTAGTCTTTTTTATTGTACTTAGAATACCACAGGTTCGACCTGTGGTTCCGGAAAGCTTCTAGCGGTG
>CAUWNL010000230.1:0-1553 GCA_963559995.1 uncultured Sarcina sp. | reverse complement strand
CTTATAAAAACCTTACATGATATAAATTTAGCAATTTTCCAACATAAAATTATAAATATAGATTATAGAGATAATAATGGAAGAGAGAGTAATAGAGATATAGAACCTTATAAATATTTGACCTATAAGGGAGAAAAATATTTAGTGGCTAATTGTTTATTAAGAAATGAAATAAGATTTTTTAAGGTGAGAAGAATTATAAGTTATAGAGTAAGTATCAAGGGGTTTAACAAAACTATTGATATAGATAAATATATAAGAAAGCAAAAAGAGCAAGGATTAGGTATATATAATGAAGGAAAGGCGTGTAATTTAGTTTTAGAAATTAAAAATCCAATAGCAAATACAATAAAGGAAAGAACTTGGATTGAAAATCAAGAAATAGAGGAAAATGAAGATGGCAGTATAATTTTTAAAGCGAAGGTATTTAAAGGAGCAGAGTTAACATCTTGGATTTTGGGAATGAGAGAGTTTGTAAAAATATTAGAACCTGAATCTTTAAAAAATGAGGTTAAAGAAGAATTGAAGAAAATGTTAGATAATATATAAATTATTAAAAATAATAATGAGTACAACATATGTCCTTAATTGATGTTAACATTTAATTAAGGGCTTTTTTATTTTAATTTAAGGAGAGATTATATGGAATTTGATTTTGAAGACTTAAAAGTTCAGGGGATAAAATTTAATTATTATTTTATATGTAAAAGAAAGTTGTGGTTATTTAATAAGGGAATAACTATGGAAAGTAATAGTGATAGAGTTTTAATGGGAAAAACAATTCATGAAACATCTTACAAAAAAGAAAAGGATAAAGAGAGACTTATTGATAATATGATAAGGCTTGATATTGTAGATGGGGATAGGGTAAAGGAGGTTAAGATATCTAGCAAAATGGAAGAGGCAGATAGAATGCAGATTTTATATTATCTGTTTTATTTAAAGCAATTAGGAATAGAGAAAAAAGGTTCGATTAATTATGTTAAGGAAAAAAGAGTAGAGGATATTATTCTTAATAATAAAAGTGAGGAATTTATAAAAACAACATTAATTAATATAAATAACCTTTTAAAAGAGAAATATCCACAAAAAGTTCAAAAACTACCGTATTGCACTAAATGTGCTTATTATGAATATTGCTTTGTAAGGGAGTTGGATTAGAATATGAGTAAAGATTATTATGTTTTTAGTAATGGAAGAATTAAAAGAAAAGATAATACAGTATACTTTATAGATAGTGAAGAAAATAAAAGAGGGGTTCCAATAGAAGAAATTGAAAGGTTACATTTATTTGGTGAGGTTGATTTAAATACTAAATTTCTAAATTATATATCTAAGTATGGAATTTTAATAAGCATCTATAATTATTATGGATTTTATAGTGGGAGTTACTATTCAAGAAAGAAAAATGTTTCAGGAATACTTCTTGTAAACCAATCTAGAGTTTACATGGAAGATGAGAAAAGAGTCATTATGGCTAAAAGTTTTATAGAATCAGCAATGCATCATATGCTTAGGAATTTAAGAAAATATAAAGATAAAGCCAATGAATA
>CAUWNL010000229.1:0-1588 GCA_963559995.1 uncultured Sarcina sp. | reverse complement strand
TAATATATCCAAAAATTATTTAAAGTTTACACAATTCTATTGACATAACCTTTTTTATTTTAATATTTATGATAATATAGAGTTAGCATTTTATATTTCTTAACTAAATCTATTATACTTAAAGTTATAGTTTAATTAAGAAATTTTGAAGGGAGATAAATAAATGAATAATACCATATTTGAAGAATCAAAAAAATATATGCCAGGAGGAGTTAATAGTCCTGTTAGAGCATATAGAAATATGCCAATGAATCCTCCAATTATAAAATCGGGAAAAGGAGTTATTATAAAGGATGAAAATGGAAAAGAGTACATAGATTTTGTTTTAGCATGGGGCCCTATGATACTAGGTCACTCAAACGAAAAGGTGGTTTCAGCTATAGAGAAAACTGCAAGAGAAAGCATAGCCTTTGGTGCACCAACTAAATTAGAACTTGATATGGCTAAGTTCTTATGTGAAACATTAAATGATAATGTAGAAATGGTCAGAATGGTTAATTCAGGGACAGAAGCTACTATGAGTGCTATAAAACTTGCTAGAGGATATACTAAGAAAAATAAAATAGTAAAATTTGCAGGATGTTATCATGGACATTTTGATGGATTTTTAATTGAAGCAGGCTCTGGTGTTTTAACAGAAGGAATTCCAGGAAGCTTAGGGATACCTGAAAATATCGTAGAAAATACATTAATAGGTGTTTACAATGATGAAAATCAAGTTGCACAGTTATTTGAAAAGTATGGAGATGATATTGCAGCTATTATCTTAGAACCAGTTGCAGGAAATATGGGAGTTATAAAGGCTAATGATTCTTTTGTTAAAAAATTAAGAGAACTTTGTGATTCATATGGTTCACTTTTAATATTTGATGAAGTCATGAGTGGATTTAGAGTAGCCTATAAAGGAGCTCAAAGTTTATTTCCTGAAAAGGCGGATATAGTAACTTATGCAAAGATAATGGGGGGAGGTCTTCCATGTGGGGCCTATGCAGGTAGAAAGAAAATAATGAAAAAACTATCTCCTCTAGGTGGAGTTTATCAAGCAGGAACAATGTCAGGAAATCCTATAGTTATGGCAGCAGGTCTTGAAACCTTGAAAGAGCTTTATAATAATCCAAGTCATTATGAACATATAGAGGAAATGGGTAAAATATTAGAAGATGGAATAAAAAAGATAGCTAAAGAGAAAAATATAAACTTAGTTATAAATAGACAAGGTGGAATGTTTACAATATTCTTTACTGATTTAAAAGAAGTAACTTGCTATGATGATGTTAAAACATGTAATATAAGTTTATTTAATAGATATTTTATTCATATGTTAAACAAAGGATTTAATTTAGCACCTTCTCAATATGAAGCCGTATTTTTAAGTACAGAGCATACAAAGGAGCATATAGATAAATTTTTACAAGCATTTAGAGAATTTGAAGGATAAAGTTGGTACAATTTAAGGGAAGTTTTAACTTCCCTTAAATTATATCTAAAAGGAGGGACATTATGAAAAAAGGAATAATAATTGTTAGTTTTGGAACTTCAGAAGTTTTAGGATTAAAACAAAACATAGAAAATATAAATAATAAAATAA
>CAUWNL010000228.1:0-1646 GCA_963559995.1 uncultured Sarcina sp. | reverse complement strand
CTTCATCTCCTGCCATTTCTCCACACATTCCAACCCATTTACCATGTTTATGAGCCCCATCTATAGTCATTTTTATTAATCTTAATACTGATGGATGCATTGGATTATAAAGATATGATACTTTTTCACTCATTCTATCTGCTGCTAATGTATATTGTATTAAATCGTTAGTTCCTATTGAGAAAAAATCAACGTATTTTGCTAATTCATCAGCATAAACTGCTGCTGCTGGTATTTCAACCATGATACCCCATTGAATTGAATCTGAGTATGCTACTCCTTCATTCTTTAATTCTGCCTTACATTCTTCAACAAACTCTTTTGCAGCTTGGAATTCTTCTAAACCAGAAATCATTGGAAACATTACTGCAAGTTTTCCATAAACAGAAGCTCTTAGTAAAGCTCTTATTTGAACTTTAAATATATCTTTTCTATCTAAGCAAAGTCTTATTGCTCTATATCCTAAGAAAGGATTCATCTCTTCCGGTAATGGTAAGTATGGTAAAGTTTTATCTCCACCTATATCTAATGTTCTTATAACGACTTGTTTACCATTAGATTTTTCTAGAACATATTTATAGCTTTCAAATTGTTCTTCTTCAGTTGGAGCAGATTCTCTATCCATATATAAAAATTCAGTTCTAAATAAACCAACACCATCTCCACCGTTAGCTAATACTTGGTCTACATCTTCTGGTTTACCTATGTTCCCACAAACTTCAACCCTTCTTCCACCTTTAGTAACAGTTTTAACTTCTATAAGTTTCTTTAGTTCTTCTTGTTCTGCTTTAAAGCTTTCTTGTTTTGCTTTATAAGAATTTATAGTCTCTTCATCTGGATTTATTATAGCAACCCCTTCAATTCCATCAACTATAACCATGTCTCCATTTTTAACTGATGTTGTTATATCACCAATACCAACAATAGCAGGAATTTCAAGAGTTCTAGCCATTATAGCTGAATGAGATGTTCTTCCACCTACATTAGTTAAAAATCCTATAACTTTACTTCTATCCAATTGAGCTGTATCTGATGGTGTTAAATCATTAGCTACAATTACAGTATTTGTTTCAGTTACTTCAAATTCGCTTCCACCTTTTCCAGCTAAGTTCGCAATTATTCTCTTTGATACATCTTTAATATCAGCTGCTCTTTCTCTCATATATGGATCATCCATAGAGTCAAATATCATGATAAAAGTATCTGTAACATTTTGCACAGCTTTCATAGCATTTAGACTTTCACTTTCTATAGTCATTTCCATTTGTCCTGTAAATTCGACATCATCTAATAACATTAAATGTGCTTCAAAAACTTGAGCCTCATGTTCTCCAATTTCTTTTAAAGTCTTTTCTTTAATATTAGATAATTGTTGTCTTGAAGCCTCTAATGATGCTCTTAATAGATTTTTTTCTGCTTCTATATCTGAAATTTTATTGTCACTTATAACTATTTCTTCATGCTCTTGTATAAATACTTTTCCTATAGCATATCCTTTTGATGCTGCAATACCTTTTTTTATCATAATTGCCTCCTAAAATTATAGATATATTTATTTTAATTTCATTAAATCTTAAACTAATGAACTTATTAAATGCTGATTAATAAATTCACTATATATTAAAGCAATAATTATGCCAAAATAT
>CAUWNL010000227.1:0-1648 GCA_963559995.1 uncultured Sarcina sp. | reverse complement strand
GGTTAAAACTTTATCTTTCATTTTTAAAGAAAAATATCTCTTTATTTCATCTTTTCTTTTATTTATAGGATATTTTATTAAATCTTTTGTAAATAATCTTTTTATCTCCTTTTTGTCAAAAAGACTATATCCTTTTATAATTATATTTTCTACGTTAGAATCCTTAATTTCTAAAACTTTTAAATAAGTATCTAAAATCTTTTTAAATTGCCATGATCCTTTAAATCTACTCTCTTTTAAAATAAACTTAGTTTTATCATCCTCTTCATTTTCTAATACATTTATAAACTTTTTATCTTTAGTTATAATTTTCCCTTTTAAATTTAACATTTCAAATGCTATATCTTCAAAGGTTTTTTGTCTTACATTATTCACCCTAAGGTCTGGTAAAACCTCTGATATATAATCTAAAAATAATTTATTTGGAGCAATTACTAAAACATCCTTAGGTTCTAAAACGTCTTTATATCTATATAAAAGATATGCTAATCTATGAAGTGCTACTGTAGTTTTTCCTGATCCTGCTGAACCTTGTATTATAAGAGGAAAATTTTTATCTGCTCTGATTATCTCATTTTGTTCTTTTTGTATAGTTGCTACTACTTCCTTTAACTTATTTCCTGTTCCATTTTCTAGATTAATTCTAAGAAATTCATCAATTAGAGCTTCCCCTTCTTCATTATCTAGATTTGATTTTAATATTATTTCATTTAATCCTTCATCAAAACATTTTATAATTTCATCATTTTCATATAAAAACTTTCTCTTTAACTTAAGTTCTCCATTTATAACTCCCATAGGTGCTCTATAATAAGCCTCTCCTTGAGTTCCACTATAATAAAGATCTGCAATTGGAGCTCTCCAATCTATAACTTTCTCTTCTCCTTCTTTTATATCTCCTAAACTATTTTTTCCTATATAAAAACTTTCTGTATCTTTTCTAAATTCTCTAAAGTCTATCCTTGCAAAGTAAGGCTTCATTTTAGCCTCATCATATATTTCAAGGTTTTTTTCTACTATATTAAAGAGCTTTTTATTTATAAAAAGCTCTTCACTATAAGCTCCTTTAGATCCTTTCTCAAGTTCGCTTATTTTATCCTTTAAGCTTTTTTCATCTATTTTGATTCTATTTATCTCACTATGTATCCAATTTCTAATCTTTATTAAGTTTTCCTTTTCATCATTTAAGATATCACTTTCTTTATCCATAAGGTTAATTCCTTTCTAAAATATGTTTATTATAATATATAAATATTATAATAAACCTTTAAAAATTAAAATAGACAATCTAAAAATAGAATTTAGATTGCCTTAAAAATCTATGAATTATTTTTCGTACTTTTCATGGAAAAATTTAGATAGGTTATCTAAGGATCTTATAAGAACCCTTTCTTCCTCCTCACCTAAGGTTTCTATAGTAGCAGCAATCATATCATCATGAAACTTTTTATGAAGATACCTAGCTTTTTTTCCTTTTTCCGTTAACTTAACTAAAACTATCCTTCTATCTTCTTCTATTCTACGCCTTTCTACATATCCCTTTTTTATAAGTTTATTAATAGCTGTAGTAAGGGTTCCTACAGTTATACTAAGATCATTTGCCACCTCAGACATTGTTCTCTCTTTTTTTTCACCTATTGCCTCTATT
>CAUWNL010000226.1:0-1995 GCA_963559995.1 uncultured Sarcina sp. | reverse complement strand
TTTTTAATTTTTCATTGTAAATTAATTTTTGAGTTATTTTTTTTGATTTAATTTAGAAGACTCTAAAAAAATAGAGGAGTTTTCAAGAGGAATGAAAATGAAACTTTCAATAGCAGTGGTTCTTTCTCATAATGCAAAGATTCTTATATTAGATGAGGCAACTTCAGGACTTGACCCAGTAGTTCGTGATGAAATATTAGATATTTTTATGGAGTTTATTCAGGATGAAGAAAATTCCATTTTAATATCTTCCCACATAACAAGCGATTTACAAAAAATAGCAGATTATATAACATTTATTCATGAGGGAAAAATACTTTTTAGTGAAAATAAAGATAAACTTATTTATGATATGGGAATTGTTAAATGCACAGAAAGTGATTTTAGAAATATAGAAAAAGAAGATAGAATTTATTATAAAAAGGGAGCATTTAGTTATGAAGTTCTAGTTAAAAATAAATATGAATTTTCTAAAAAATATCTAAAGTTAATTATAGATAACCCTAATATTGAAGAAATAATGTTATTTTATATAAAGGGGGAAAAGTAAATGAGAGGATTAATTTTAAAGGATTTTTATAATATGAAATCTAGTTTGTTAATTTTAGCATGTGTTTTAGTATTTTTAGAAGTTCTATCAATCATTCAAGGAGAAAGTTCAGGAAGTATTACAACAACTATATTAGTAATGATACCAATGATAATTGCAACTAATACGATTGGAATGGATGAAAAAACAAAGTGGGATAATTATGCTATGACAATGCCAATAACAAGAAAGGATATTATAAAAAGTAGATATCTAACTCTTGTAATAATAGTAACATTAACAACTACTGTTATTATAGGAATTAATATCTTTATTCAAGATTTAAATGGTGAAATATTTTTATATAAAATATTAGAAAATATATCTTTTGAGTTATCTATAGGTATTATACTTTCAGCTGTTATAATACTTATAATTTGCAAATTAGGACTTGAAAAAGCGAGAATAGCCTTAATGGGATTTATACTTATACCATTATTCGTCGGTTCATATTTAGAGGATAACTTAGGGCAATTAATAGGCTATTCTAATATAGAGATTTTAATGAGATATGTGGCATATATGTTACCTATTATAGCTATTTTAGTATTCTTTATATCTTATATAATATCAGTAAATATATACAAGGAAAAAGAGTTTTAAGAACTAAAATTTTAACACAATATATCAACTAAATTAAACTTTTCATGTTTTGGGTATATTGTATCTTTATTTTATAAGTATAATATTATTCTAATAGATGAACGTTTAGTATAAGTAATGAGTAAAACATATAAGATTTGTTTATGATGAAAATTATCTCGAAATTAAATGAATATAGTGGTAAGATATAATTGTTAATACTTTTAGAAATATTATAAAAAGTGTAAAAATAGGACCAGTGATATTGAAAAGGTATATAAATATAATTAAAATAGTACACTAGGATTTAAATTAATAAGACCTTAGTGTATTATTTTTGAAAGATGAATGTTAAAAAATAGGCAATATACAAGTAGTTATTTTGAGGTGATTTATTTTGGGGCAGATCAAAGAAAATTATATTAATGAAAGGATGAGATCAAGGGGGATTAGAGAAGATATTTTAAAGTATATAACTTATGAAAACAATGAGGACTTTTTAAACAAAGTTACGCCTAAAAGTCTTTATAAGTATTTAAAGTTAAATAAAGAAACATTAGAGTGTTTAAGGAGTAGTAAAATTTATGTTTTAGAACCATCAAAATTTGATTATACAGTAGGAGTAAAAACTAGTGCTGAAACATATAATAAAGCTTTAAATAAAAGACTTTTTCAATTAAAAGATACTAGAAAAAGATATAAAATAATATCATTAAATGAAATAGATGATTCTAAAAGTATGTGGGATATGCAAGGTGAAAATCATTGTGGTATTTGTGTAGAATATGATTTTTCAAGAGATAATAGGTATAAAGATCAAACTT
>CAUWNL010000225.1:0-2030 GCA_963559995.1 uncultured Sarcina sp. | reverse complement strand
AAATTAAATAAATAAATGTAAAATAATTGATTTTAAAACATATATAGTTTATAATAAATATAAATATTTAACTAATTAGTTAAATATTTATATAAAGAAAGGAGAGGAGGATATGAACAAGGTATTTAAAGCCTTAAGTGATGAGACTAGACGAGAGATACTTAGACTTTTAAGCAAAGGTGATATGGCTATGGGAGAAATAGCAAGCAATTTTAATATATCAAAACCTGCAATATCAAAACATTTAGACATATTAAAAGGTGCTAAGCTTATAACTTCAGAAAAAAAAGGACAGTTTATAATTTATTCAATTAATACATCAGTAATACAACAGGCTTTAGGAGGATTTCTTGATATATTTTCAAAAGGTAAGGGGGATAATACATGAAAAGATTTGATTTTTTAAGAATTATATTTGGAGGAGTTTCAAGTTTAATGCTAATTCTTGGATTAACTATTCAAGATAGTAATAAGATGTCTTCTATAATAGGATTTATACTTTTCTTAACATTAATTATTTTTGATATGAATGCTGATAAAATATTTAGGCTTTCTAAAGATAACCCAAAGATAAAAATGACTAAGGTAGTAACAAGATTAAATATGGGCCTAGTAATATTAGTGGCTTTAAATATGACCTTAGAACCAATTAAATCTATACCAAAAAGAAATCTTGATATAATAATCGTATTAGTTTTAGCTTTGTATATTATGGCTTTTGGAAATGTGGCACCTAAAATTCCTTTTAATAGATATTTAGGTCTTAGACTTCCTTGGACTATAAGGGATGAGGATACATGGAGAATAGCCCATAGGGTTCTAGGATATATATCATTTCCAATTGGAATAATTATGGCCATAGCATCATCTTATTTTGATATAGAACAAATTGTACTTTGGGCAGTAGTCTTATGGATTATTATACCAGGTGGTTATTCAGGATATTTCTATTATAAAAAGATGAAAAATTTTGAAAGTTAAGGAAAACAAAAAAAGATATCATGGGATTTCTAATACATTTTATAAAGGGCTAAGTATAATTTTTTAAATAAATTATGGAAAAGTAAGATTAAGACACGAATAATCATGTGATTTTTTACAATACTTTGAATTGAAATATATATTTTTGTTTTACCGTATTTATTGGCAAAAAGATGTTATAATTAGATTAATACTTAAATTAAAAGTATTTGAAAGTCATGGAGGTATGAATGATAAAATTAAGAAGTGACCTAAAAAAAGAAGATATAGCTTTAACAAAAGGGCACATGAAATGGTATAGAGTTGTAGAAGATGAAATAAGATTGTTTATTAATGAAAAAGCTGTAAATAATAAATCTTTTAATAACAAGATATACTGGAAGGAAAATAGAGGAGAGTTAACAGTTGAAGATTTAGAGTCCTCTAAGAAATTTTATGATAAAAATAAGCATTTAAATATTAAAGTTTTTATAAAAAATGATTCTGGAACTTTATATAGTGAGTATAAAGTTAAAGATTGGGGATTAAATGAAACTGGAATAGAGGTTATATTTTCGTAAAGAGTATATATATTATTCTATTAACAGGTTTATAAAATAATATAAGTAAATATAAAGTTAGTGTTTTGTAAAAGAAAGCTAACTTTTTATTTACTTAAAATATTCATAAAATTTACATAAAATAAATTAAATGTTATTATAAAATGGAAATAAATTATATTTCTTAATATAAATAAAATAGTTTATAAAAGAGGTGGACTATGAATTTTTCATTAAAATATAATAAGCAGATAAAGATATTAACTCTAATAGTAGGTCTTGGTACAATACTTATAACTTTAATTTCTTATTCATTTTTGCCTAAAGATATAATAACGCAAATAGGATTTAATGGTAGTTTTAATACAAATAATAAACTTTTATATACAGTAATTATCTTAATTATTTCAATTACATCTGTTATATTAAGTAAAAAAGATAAGTATAAAGATTCTGTTATTCATTGTCTTATAGGTAATAGTATTGTTTTTATTTTAAATATTATAATAA
>CAUWNL010000224.1:0-2047 GCA_963559995.1 uncultured Sarcina sp. | reverse complement strand
AATACTAAGTAAAAATACTATAAAAAATCCCCCTAATTTTCTTCTCACAAAAGTCCCCCTTTTTTATATGATTTTATATCATTTATTTTACATTTATTTTAAATTAATGTAAATACTAGAATATAGTCAATGATCACTTTATAAGCTGTATTATTTGCTTTAATATAATCTATCTGTTATAATTCAGTAGTAAAAGTATGTATAAAAAATATATATTATTTTTTATACTTTTTTATATTAAATTTGCAATATAATCTCTGAAAGGAATTGATATAATAAATGATAACAGTAAATAACGTAAGCTTAAGATTTGGCTCAAGAAAACTATTTGAAGATGTTAATCTAAAATTCACTCCTGGTAACTGCTACGGAGTTATTGGTGCAAATGGTGCTGGTAAATCTACATTCTTAAAAATATTATCAGGAGATGTTGAACCAAACACTGGTGATGTTTCTTTAGCGCCAAACACAAGAATGTCAGTACTTAAGCAAGACCACTTTGCTTATGACGACTCTGAAGTTTTAAAAACAGTTATAATGGGTAACCCAAGATTATTTGAAATCATGGAAGAAAAAGATGCCCTTTATGCAAAAGCTGATTTTAATGAAGAAGATGGAGTAAAAGCTGCTGAACTTGAAGGTGAATTTGCAGACCTTGATGGTTGGGAAGCTGAAGCTGAAGCTGCATCACTTCTTCAAGGACTTGGAATTGGAACAGACCTTCAATACAAAACAGTTGGAGAACTTAAAAGTGATGAAAAAGTTAAAGTTTTATTAGCTCAAGCTTTATTTGGAAAACCTGGGGTTCTAATCCTAGATGAGCCTACAAACCATTTAGATGTTAAAGCCATTACTTGGCTTGAAAACTTCTTAGCGTCTTTTGAAGGAACAGTTATAGTTGTATCCCATGATAGACATTTCTTAAACATGGTATGTACTCATATCTGTGATGTTGACTTTGGTAAGATCAAACTTTATGTTGGTAACTACGATTTCTGGTACGAATCAAGTCAATTAGCACTTCAAATGGCTAAAGACCAAAACAAGAAAAAAGAAGAAAAGATTAAAGAACTTCAAAACTTTATCGCTAGATTCTCAGCTAATGCTTCTAAATCTAAACAAGCTACTTCTCGTAAAAAACTTTTAGATAAAATCACTTTAGATGATATTCAACCATCTAGCAGAAGATATCCATTCGTTGGATTTAAACCTGAAAGAGAAGTTGGAAATGATATATTAGAAGTTAATGGCTTATCTAAAACAGTAGATGGAGTTAAAGTATTAAATAACGTAACATTTAGAGTAAATAGAGATAATAAGATTGCCTTTATTGGTGATGAAATATCAATAACTACTTTATTTAAAATATTAAACGGAGAACTTGAACCAGATGAAGGAAGCTTCAAATGGGGAATCACTACATCTCAAGCATACTTCCCTAAGGATAACAATGAATTCTTTGAAGGATGCGAATACTCTTTAGTAGATTGGCTAAGACAATTTGCTGATAAAAAACCTGAAACTCAATCTGAAAGCTACTTAAGAGGATTCCTTGGAAGAATGTTATTCTCAGGGGATGAAGCTTTAAAGAAAGCCTCTGTTTTATCAGGAGGAGAAAAGGTTAGATGTATGTTATCTAGAATGATGCTTAGCTCAGCTAACGTTCTTATGCTAGACCAACCTACAAACCATTTAGACTTAGAATCAATTACAGCTGTAAATAACGGTCTTATAGACTTTAAGAGCATTATACTATTTGCTTGTCACGATCATCAATTCGTTGAAACTATAGCAAACAGAGTTATTGAATTAACACCTGAAGGAGTTAAATTTGATAAAGAATGTAGCTATGATGAATATTTAGAAAGCAAATAATATTTATATAGCAAAAAGGTAAGTTGACTTTTTAACTTACCTTTTTTATTTCATATAATTTTGATATACTTCTTAAATATTTATGAATATAGAATCCATCCAATATTTTAATAATGTTTATTTTAAGTAAGGATAAATAATAATGGAATTTTTTTATAAAATAAGATTATCT
>CAUWNL010000223.1:0-2130 GCA_963559995.1 uncultured Sarcina sp. | reverse complement strand
CTCTGTTAAAGCATCTTGAAAATCTTTATAATACCCAAGTCTTTCTTCTTTATTATTTGTTTCCCTTGCTTTTATAAGAAATTCATCTACTTGACTATTAGAATAAAAATTATAATTTGATGCCTCATCTGTTTTAAATACCTTATAAGTATGATCATCTGGATCAAATGGACTTCCCCATCCAACTAAATAACTATCTTCATTTGACCAATCTATCTTAGACTCCACAGAAACTGTAACATTTGCACCTATTTCATTTAGTTGTTGTGCACAAATATTTGCCATATCTATTCTAACTTGATCATTTTCACTACATATTATTTCAAAAGCTAAAGATGTTCCATTCTTTTCATATATTCCATCATTATTTTTTATCCAACCTGCATTTTCTAACTCCACCCTTGCTTTTTCTGGATTATACTCAAACTTTTCCATAGATTCATTGTTATATTCACCCATTTGAATTGGTGAATATGCAACTTCTCCATAACCTAAAAGAATACTGTCAACTATTTTTTGTCTATCTATTCCATAGCTTAGGGCATTTGGAAGCTCTTTATTATCCTTAAATAAAGGTTTACTAAAGTTATACATTATTCCTCTATAATCTGCTGTTTTTAATATATTAATACCAAACTTCTCATTATCCTTAAAGTTTTCTATATCTTTTGCTGTTACTTGTGCTAAATCAAGTTCACCAGATTTTAATTGTAAAACCTTAGCCTTACTATCTTCTACTATTTTAAATATAACACCATCTAACCCTACATCACCATTAAAGTAATCTTCATTTTTCACAAGAGTTATACTTTGGCCTATATCCCATTCTTCTAATTTAAAAGGTCCAGTTCCTATTGGATTTTGATTAAATGAGTCCGTTGCTAAATTCTTACCTTCTAATAAATGCTTTGGTAAAATTCCAACTGTTAAATAATCTAATATTGCTACATTTTTAGATTTTAATGTTAATTTAATTGTATAATCATTTATAATCTCAATATCAGTTATATCTTCATAATTAGAAACAATTTCTGATTGATTATCTGGATTTAATATGGCTTCCAAAGTAAATTTAACGTCATTTGCTGTAAATTTTTCACCATCATGCCACAAAACATCATCTCTTAAATTAAATGTATAGGTTAAATCATTCTCATTATATTCATAATCTTTTGCTAATGACATGACTATATTATTGTTTTCATCATGGGCTGTAAGACCTGAAAAAATCAAAGAATTTATTTCTCCATGCTCATATAACGCTGGATTTATTTGGTCATAATCATTGCTTCCATAAACTAAAACATTATCTTCATTAGATACTACACTAGTACTATTCTCTCTAGAACTTTCCCCTGTACTTTGGTTTCCACATCCTACAACTGCTGTACTTAAAGCTAAAATAAGTACAATAGTTTTTACCTTTTTAAAATTCATTATTTCCCCCTAAATATAATAATTTTATAAATTATTTAACTTTTTATTACTACTAACTCTTAAATAATTACCAATGTTAGCTATAGAAACTAATGTTATAACTAAAAATGCTCCAGGAATTACTATAATCCACCAATAATTTGATAAAAGTGCTCCACTAGCTAAAGATAACATACTCCCCCAAGATATAATCTCCACAGGAAGACCTATTCCTAAAAAACTTAAAGTAGCTTCTGTTCCAATTGCGCTACCTATATTAGTTACAACTATAAACATTATTGAAGCTATAAAATTAGGAAGCAAATGTTTAACTAAAACATAAAGAAAATTTCCTCCCATAGTTTTAGCAGCTATTATATATTCTCTAGATTTTATTTGCCTAACTTCACTTCTTACAACCTTAGCTATATTCATCCAACTTGTAGTTCCTATTACTATGGAAATAGATATTACATTTCCATTACCTAAAATACCTTGCATGAATATTATAATAAGTATTGAAGGTATACTAAGTATTATTTCAGTTATTCTCATCATTAAGTCGTCAATTGTTTCTGAAAATATCCCACTAACTGTTCCATATAATACTCCTATACTAGTAGATATAATTGTTGCAAAAAAACCTATAAATAAAGAAATTTTTCCTCCATACCATATCATAGAAAATATATCTCTTCCCATAGAATCAGTACC
>CAUWNL010000222.1:0-2144 GCA_963559995.1 uncultured Sarcina sp. | reverse complement strand
TTAAGAGAAATACCATTTGGTTCTGATGGATTATTCAATAATGAAATATTCATAAAGAAAGTAAACTCAGACTTAGCTAATGACTTAGGAAATCTTTTATCAAGAACTATAGCTATGGTTGATAAATATTTTGATGGAGTTATTCAAGCCCCAAATTGTAAAGAGGCTATTGATGATGAGTTAATAAATTTAGCCATTGAAACTCCTAAAAAGGTTGAAAAAGCTATGGATGAGTTAAGAATTCCAGAAGCTTTAGAGGAAATTTGGACTCTTATAGGAAGAGCTAATAAATATATTGATGAAACAACTCCATGGATACTTGCTAAAGATGAAGAAAAGAAAGAAAGACTTGGAACAGTTTTATATAATCTTTTAGAATCATTAAGATTTATATCAGTTTTAATAACACCATTCTTAACTGATACAAGTGAAAAAATGAATGTACAATTAAATACAGAGTTAACTACTTGGGATAGTTTAGCTTCTTTTGATGGAACTAAGGCAGGAAGTCATGTAGTTAAGGGAGATGTTATATTCCCAAGAATAGATGTTGAAGAAAAGCTTAAACAATTAGAAGCTTTAAAACCAGCTCCAGTAAAGGCTGCTGATGAGGAAGTAGTTAAAAATCCTATAAAAGAAGAAATAACTATAGAAGATTTTGAAAAAATAGATTTAAGAGTTGTTAAAGTTTTAGAGTGTGAACCAATTAAAAAGGCTAAGAAACTTTTAAAACTTAAAGTAGACTTAGGTGGGGAAACAAGACAAGTGGTTTCGGGAATAGCAATGCACTATAAACCAGAGGATTTAGTTGGTAAATATGTAGTTTTAGTTGCTAACTTAAAACCAGTTAAATTAAGAGGAGAATTATCACAAGGTATGATTCTTGCAGCATCAACTTCAGATGACTCTATATTAACTCTTGTAAATCCAGGTGAACTTCCAACAGGAAGCCAAGTTAGATAATTTTATGATTTAATTATATTTAAAAAAAGTAAAATATAATTTAGATTAAAGAATATAATTAAAATTAAGGTTCTAGAAAGTTAAAAATATTTTGCTTTCTGAACCTTTTATTATTAAGATAGGGGGGAGTAGATTTTGAAGATATTAATAGGGAATGCGTGGCCATATGCTAATGGATCAATTCATATAGGGAGAATTGCTTCTTGGCTTCCAGGTGATGTTTTAGCTAGATATCATAGAACAATAGGTGATGAAGTAATATTTATTTCAGGTTCTGACTGTCATGGTGCTCCAGTTTTAAAAAAAGCAAAGGAAGAGAATAAAACACCAAAAGATATAAGTGATTTTTATCATAGAGAGTTTATAAGATGTTTTAACAAGCTTGGCTTTTCTTTTGATATATTTTCAAGAACAGATACATTTAATCATAGGGAAGGTGTAAAAAAATTCATAATAGAACTTTATGAGAAAGGTTATATTTACGAAAAAGAGGTTCAAAAGTACTATTGTGAAAACTGCTTAGAACTTTTAGAAGAAGAGGATTTAGAGGAAGGAAAATGCAGACATTGCAAAAATGATGTAGTTGAAACCTCCTCAAAACATTTATTCTTTAGGTTATCAGATTTCGAAGATGATATTAAAGAATTAATAGAAAATAATCATGGATGGAGAAATGATGCTATAAATATTACAAAAAGGTATTTAGATGGTGGATTAAGGGATAGAATCATAACTAGAGATATAAATTTAGGAATTAATGCACCTATTGAAGGATATGAGGATAAAAAAATTTATGTTTGGATTGAAGCCTTAATGTCTTATCTTACAGCGTCAATGAAGTATATAAAAGATAAGGGAGAAAATTTTAAAGAGTATTGGAATGACGAGAATAGTAGAGTATACTTATTGCATGGAAAGGAAAATATACCTTTTCATACCACTGTATTTCCAGCTATACTATTTGGCCTTGGAATAGATAAATGTAATATAAGAATGCTATCTTCACAATATTTAAATTTAGAAGGAAAAACTTTTTCAACAAATAAAAACTGGGTTTTATGGGCTCCTTATATGATAGAACGGTTTAATATAGATTTAATTAGATATTATTTAATAAGTAGGGGACCTGAAATTAAAAATTCAGACTTTACATGGAGAGATTTTGTAAATGCTAATAATAA
>CAUWNL010000221.1:0-2200 GCA_963559995.1 uncultured Sarcina sp. | reverse complement strand
TCATTAAAGAATAATTTATCTTTTTTTATATTATCTATAATAGAGTTAAGGGATGATTCTTTATATATAACTGATATACTATGTTTTATAAAGGGACTTCTTGAAGGATTTATATATTTATCAGAGAATAGATACTTTTTGTTTAATTCTTTATGGAATAAAGAGTTTATTTCCATTTCACAGAGTTCTTTTTCATTTTCAGGATAATTTACGATATAAAAGTAATCTTTAAAATCATAAATTTGTTTTCTTTTATTCATTAATGTCTCCTTGTATGTTTAAAGTGATATAAATATATTTGTTATTTAAAGGCTGTATCAAATAAACTCATATATTTTAATAAATAATATTATAGCATAATTTAGTTTATTGAAAGTTATTTTTAGTAGATGATTATAATGTTTAAAGTAATTATATGTATTAATTTTAAATTAAAATAATTATCATTATAAATACTACTTTAATCCTTATTTTTTATATTTTATAAATAATTAAAAAATATTATAAAGTATAAATGTAGTTACTAAGGAGGAAGAGATGAAAAAAATATAAAGATTTTATGTATAAATAGATATAATATTTTTAATTGATAATTTTTACATAGAATATTTTGAAAATGAAGAGGGTAATGATAAATTAAAAGTATGTCAAGTAAAGTTAATGGAAACAATAGTGTTAATCATAATAAAAATACATTAGAAGTAGAAAGTAAAGTTTATTTTGTAAATACTGGAAATTGAGATGCTAGATTAATAAAGTGTGGGGATAAATCTATCCTTATAGATGGAGGAGATAATAATGATGAAAAACTAGTTAGTTCATATCTTAAAAATCAAGGTGTGAAAAGGAAATAGTGTTTCAACAGATGTTGTTTTTGAAGTTACAGCTATAGCGATTAATTTAAAATTAATTTATGAAATTTTAACATTATTAATAATTTATGAATATTATATTATATAGTTAAATTTTATAGGAGATATTAATATGACAAGCTTAGAGTTGAAAAAACAATCAAAATCATTATTAAGTAAAAGATGGGGAAATGCTACTATTGCAACCTTTTTATTTATTGGTTTAATTCAAATAGTATCATACATTTTCTCAATAGCCTTAATTAGCTCTCCAGTAGCTAGTGCAATAATAACATTTATATTATCTATAGGCTCTATATATCTTGTTTTATGTTTTATTAATTATTGTAATAAACTTAGGAACACAAAGGAGCGTATTAAATTTTCAAAGTGTTTTGTAAGTTTAAAACAATTTTTAAGGTATTTGGTTATAGCGATTGTTTTAGCCATAGTAACAATTGTAATAGTAGGTTTAATATCTGGTCTTATATTTATGTCAGCACTTGCTTCAAGAATTGCAGCAATAATATCAATATTAGTTTTAACAATATTGATTTTAGCACTTGTAGCATTAGAAATTCTATCTTTCCCACTAGCATATATAATTATATTAAAACCAGAATATACAATAGGTCAAGTTATTGAAACTTCAATAAAGACAGGTTGGAAAAACTCAGGAGAAATATTATATATGATATTAAGTTTTATAGGATGGAATATTTTATCTATAATAACTTTTGGAATAGGTTACCTTTGGGTAATGCCATATATGGAATTAACTTATGTTAGTTTTATAGAAGAAAAGGTTAAAGAAATAGAATAATTATTTAAAGATAACCCCTATAATAAAAGCCTAATATAATATATTAGGCTTTTATTATAGTTATATTTTAACTTTAATCTTTTGGTTATATATTTTATTTATACTTAATGGTTAAAAAGATTAAAGAAACTATTAATATTAGATTTCCAGCGCAAAGAAATAGGATATTATTAGTAACGAGAAAAACAATACTTAGCATAAACATAATTAAACCTACTACAAGGAAAGAAGTACTCAAATAATGTTTATTAGATACTTTATCATATTTAAGTGATTTTGGTTTATTATCTGTTGTAATTTCATAAGATAAGTATATAAAAGAAAATGCTAAAATTAAGTTACAGATAAATATATAAACCATAACATCACCTCTTAGTTTAATTGATATAGTATATAATAAGCAGCTTAGTTTATAATGGTTAAAAATAAATAATAATTAAATTAGGCTTTTAAAGTATTATATAAGGGTTATCGGTAATGTATAATTGATTGTGTAAACCTAAATATGGATATAATTCAAATATAT
>CAUWNL010000220.1:0-2325 GCA_963559995.1 uncultured Sarcina sp. | reverse complement strand
AATTATATATTCCTATAAATCCAAAGTATATATCAAAGGATGTTGAAAGTGGATATAGTTTAGAGAAGCTTCCTATAAATTATTTGATAGAGGGGATGTTTTTTGCTTTAGGTGCTGATGAAAGTTTAAAATTCAATAAAGAATATAAAAAAATAATTCCACTTATAAAAGATTCTATTTTGTGCATTAAAAGTATTATATCAGACAAAATAAAAGAGGAGGGTTTAATAGATGCTTTAATTCTTTTAAAAGGATTAAGTGAGGTTATAAAAGATGAAGAAATTTATTCAAAATTGCTACTTATTAGTGAAAGTATAAGGGAAAAAAATAAAAATTATAATACACTTCAGTTGCATTTAGCTGAAAAATATAAAGAGGCATGCCCAAAGAGTCCTATGCCATATATTTATGCTTCTTTAGCTTATAATGATTTAGAAAATTATGATAAGGCTTATTTAGAGATAAATGAATATTTATCAAAAGGTGGAGAAAAAACTGAAGAAATTAAAGTTTTATATGATGAAATAAAAGATTCTTTAGATTATGAAAAGGGAAAAGATGAACTTTTAGAAGAACCAGAGGTTGCACTTAGAAGGCTTTTACCTCTTTCAGATAAGTTCCCAGAAAACGCAATAATAAAGTATTATATAGCAACAGCTTATAGAAGACTTGAAAATTTTGAAAAAGCTATTTATTACTTAAATGAGAGTATAGCCCTTGACAACAATATGGTTGAGCCAATAAATGAACTTGGCATTAACTATGCTTATTTAGGAGATTATGAAAATGCTTTAAAATGTTTTAGAAAAGCTTTCGAAGCTACAAGAGATATTGAAATATGCACAAATATAATAATGTGCCATTTAAATTTAAACAACTTAGAGGAAGCTAGGAAACATTTAAGTATAGCAAAAGCAATGAATAAAGATGATGAAGTCTTAAAAGATATAGAAAGATATATGGAGAATTTAAGTAAGCAATCTTAAAAAGGAGGGCTTATGTGTATAGAAAATTGTTAGATTATAATATATTTTCAGGAAATAAAGATGAACTTATGAATGAAATCTTGAAAAAAGTAAGAGTCAATATAATATCTGGTAACCCTGAGGTTTTATATAATGGCTTAAGCAATAAGGTTTTAACGAAAAGTTATAATTCTAGTGATAGTATAATAATTCCAGATGGTATAGGGACAATAATAGCGTCAAAAATATGTGGAGAAAAAATTAAGAAAAAGATTGCTGGCATAGAAGTTTTAGATATGCTACTAGATTATTGTGATAAAAATAGAAAAGCCATATATCTTTTAGGAAGTAAAGAAAATATTATTGATAAGTGTATTAAAAATATAAAAAATATACATCCTAAACTAAATATCTTGGGTTATAGTAACGGTTTTTTTGATATAGAAAGCTGTGATAGTTTAATAGAAGATATAAATGATTTAAAACCCTATGCATTATTTGTGGCTATGGGAACTCCTAGACAAGAGCTTTTTATAGAAAAATATAAAAATATTTTACCATGCTCAATTTTTATGGGGGTTGGAGGAAGCTTTGATGTCTTAGCAGGAGTGAAGAAAAGAGCCCCAAAATGGATAGTAAGTATTGGTATGGAGTGGTTTTATAGAGTATATAAAGAGCCAGAAAGAGTAAAAAGATTGAAAGCTATACCTAAATTTATATTTTTATCATGGCAAAGGAAAAAAACATTATGAAAATACTATTTGTTGCTTGTTATTCTCCATTTATAAATAATTCAGCATCAATAGAAACTTTGATGTATTTAAATAATATGTGTAAAAAAAATGAAGTTCACTTACTAACAGTTGATTTTCCAAAGGAGTCAGTATATTATGATGAAGAAGTCTTGTCTCTATTAGATAAAAGAATTATTATTTATAGAATAGGTATGGGAAAAATTTTTGATAAATTAATACCTAAAAAAACTAGAAATAATAATTTACAAACTAATAAAAATATAAGCTTTTTAAAAATAATAAAAAATAGAGTCATATTTCCAGATATATATTATTATTGGAGCGTAAAGTCTTCTAATTTTGGAAAGAGGCTTATGCAAGAAGAGAAATTTAATTTGATTTTTTCTATGCATGAACCACCGTCTAGTCACCTTTGTGCTTTAAGAATAAAAAAATCATTTACAAATGTTCCATGGATTCTTTATTGGAGTGATCCATGGATTAGAGATATATCTAGAAAAAATATAGGAATTATAAGAAAATATATAGAGAAAAATCAAGAAAAATCAGTAGTTAAATTTGGTGATAAGCATATATTTGTTACAAGGGAAAATAAAGAATACTTT
>CAUWNL010000219.1:0-2335 GCA_963559995.1 uncultured Sarcina sp. | reverse complement strand
ATAGACAAAGAAGAGTTATTTAAGAAATCTTTTAATCATAAAAATAATTTAGAACCTTTAGAGTCTATGAGTATTATAGAAGATCATGAAAAAGACTGTAAGAAAGATATAGAATATAAAGAATTAACAGTATCTAATAAAGAAAAAAAAGAAGAGTTTATTAAAAAGGACATCAGTAACAAAGAAATAAAGAAAGAATTTTTAACAAAAGATAATAAAAATAAAGAAGAAATAAAAAATAATAATACTGAAGAAAAGAAAAAAGAAAATATAGTTATAAGTAAAGAAATAGAAGAAACTATTTTAAACCATGAAGATGAGATTAAAGATAATAATACAAAAGAAAAAAAGACATATGCCATAAAGGAAGAGAAGGAAAAACTAGAAAAAAAGTTAAATGATAATAAGACTATTTCATTAGAGTATACAGGAAAAGTTGAAGATATTAAAGAAAAAAAATTAGAATATAATAAAGATTTAATAGCTAAATCTAAAAATAATAGAGAAGAAAAAAGTAAAATTGTAGACTATAGTGAAATAAAAAATAAAAGAGAAGAAAAGGAAGAAAATACAAATAAAAAAATAAAAGAGATTTTACCTAAAGAAAATATAGATACAAAAAATCCTTCTAATGAAGATAAAGAAATAAAAGATAATTATAAGAGAGAAAGTAAAATTAAAAGAATTGAAGATAAAAGTTTAGAATTAGATGAATTTGCAGTAAAAGAACTTCAAAGAGATAGTAAATATAAAATTACAAAAAAGGATAATAAAGAGGCAAGCAAGAAGGATATGAACATTATAGACAAAATAAAAGGAATGTTAAAAGGCTTTAAAAGAGGCTAGGAGGTGACATTAAGTTTTGGAAATTATTAAACTTCTTCAAAATATAGATGAGAATTTAGAGTGTAAGGATATTTTTTCAAATGATTATATAAATCTTAAGGAAAGAAGTATTAAAAAGCTTAAAATAGGAGAGCCTTTAGTAAGCTTTGACCAAAGGGGGCGTTATGAAGAGGATAATAAATGGTTTGTTATGGCAAATTCTCTTATAGAAAACAAAGTATGTCTACCTTTAGAAGCATATCTTTTAATAGCAATAGAGCTTAGATATGAGTATTTAAGCGATATAAAAAGAAAATTTACTGTTAAAAAAAGAATATATACTTATATTGAAGATTTTATATTTAATGATATACATTATAATATAGATGGGCATATTTTAAATGATATAATAAATTCTTTAGAGAAGGAATATATTCATGAAAATAAATTAAAAATGATAAAACTTAAGTTTGAAAATTTAAGTAAGATTTATATAGATAAGGAAAAAAGTTTATTTAAAAGTGGAGTTATAGGATTTTTCTTTGAAAAAGCATCAAAGATGGAACTTACAACATATTATGATAATTTAGATAATTATTATTTTATACCAAGGGATAATGCTGTAGTTTTAGATGTTAAGAATTTAAAAGTCTTAAGAGTTATAGAGAAAGACAAGTTACCGGATTTTAAGGGAACTGCCTATGATTATTTAAATAATTATATAATAAAAGATGGAGAATTTAATATTTATAATAAGTATTTAAGGGTTTTATCTTATGTAATCATAGATGAAATAGCAATTGGAAAGCTTACAGCAGTAAATGAAAAAATAGTTAGAAGTTTTTCAAAGTTTGATAAACTATATAATAAAGATGATATGAAAAAGGTGCATTCCTTCATAAAGAATACTGATTTAGATAGGCTTCTTAGGGAATTTAAAGATAAGCCTACTAAAACAACATTTAATAAAGTACTTGGTAAAATAAATTCAAGTGATGATTTATATAGCTTTGTAAAGACAGCTCCTAAATTTATAGAGGAGCCTTTAGATATAGATTCTTATATAAATGTTGTAAAAATATGTGCAAGTAGACAAGAGTTTAACTTAAAAATAGCAATGCTTTGTGAAGAAATTATAAGAAAAAATCCAATAATTTTAGATGATATATTAAAATTTTTAAAAAAGATGTATGAAAACAATATATTTACAAGAAATTCAAAGCAAATATTAGAGTATATAAAGCTTACAGGAGAAGATACAAGGGTTGATTATATGCTTTTATCTTTAAAATCAGATGAAGGAAACTTTGATTTAGAGTTTATAGATAATTTCTTAAAACTTTATAATTTAGCAAAGGATAAAGCTGATTTTGATAATATAATAAATAAAATAGTAAATAAGTGTTCATATATAGCAAAGAAAGAACTTGTAGACATAATATATGATTTTTATTTAAGGAATAATGATGTTAACTCTTTAAAGATATTAGTAAAAAATATTAACTATAAA
>CAUWNL010000218.1:0-2420 GCA_963559995.1 uncultured Sarcina sp. | reverse complement strand
ATTAAAGTTCTATTTTTATCATCTTCAAAAACTTGAGGTGCATAAAAATCAAATCCCATATCTAATTCATAAAAATCACCATGTTCAAATTCTAAAGTATCATAATTTAAGTTTCCTGTAATATATCCTGACTGATATATGTTTTGGTATTTAAACTCTTCTTTTTCTAAGCCTTGAGGAGAAAACACCAATATATCTTTACCTTCTAAACTTATTATAGTAGGGCATTCCCACATATAACCGAAATTTTCTAATGAAGTTTTAATTTCACCTTCTAAATTCCATTTTCTCATATCTAATGATGAGTATAATAAAACTCTACCTTTAAACTTTTCCCTTTGTGCCCCTATTACAAAATAATATTTTCCATCTTTAAAATATACCTTAGGGTCTCTAAAATGAGATGTGTATCCTTTAGGAACTGAATCTAACACTGGACCTAACTTTTCTATATTTCCTTCTTTATCCATAATAGCTATACATTGATAAGATAATCTACTATCATTTTCATCCTTAACATTTCCCGTATATAAAAGCTCTAAAACACCATCTTTTTCAATAGCACTTCCTGAATAACATCCGTTTTTGTCATAATAGTCATTAGGTGCTAAAACTACTTTTGGAATACTGTAATTTATAAAATCTTTAGTTTTAATAAGTCCCCAATGTTTAAATTTATGTTCACAGGTAAGCGGATTCCATTGAAAAAATATATTATATTCCCCATTAAAAAAACTTAACCCGTTAGGATCATTTATAAGTCCAAATGGTGGCTGAAAGTGATAATTGTTTCTAAAACTTTCAGTACTTTTTTCTTTTTTATAAAACTCTTTTGAATCTTTATTTATATCTAAAATCCCTCTAAATTTCATATATTTTACACCCTCATATTTTTATTTTACCACTTATAGTTTTTGTATACTACTTCTTTTTACTAATTTAATTGGCACATCTTTCAATTCATTAAAATTCTTTTCCTCTATAAATGAAACTATTCTATTTGCTGCCTCAAATCCTAAAAATTCATAATCGAAACTTACCGTTGTAAGGGGTGGATGAATAGCAGTTCCTATATCATAGCCTCCAAAGCCGGCTACTGATATGTTTTCTGGTACCCTTATATCCTTTTCCATAAGATATCTATTTACTCCAATTGCAATATTATCTGTAGCACAAACAATAATAGTAGGATTAAACAAAACAGCCTTATAAGCATTTTCATAAGCACTTCTAAAACTAAAATCTGTTTCTACATAATTTATAGTAAAATCATTATTAAAAGCATCTAAAAAACCTTTCTTTCTATTTACACCAACAGCTTCATCATCTTCGCTTACACCCATATAAACTATATTTTTATGACCTTGTTCTCTAACAAACTTTCCCATAATATTTCCTGCTTTATAATCGTCTATAGTTATACAGTTTACTCCATATCTCTCTTGTCCTGTAAATATAACAGGAATAGGTAACTTGTTTATAAGCTTTATATGCTCATCTGAAATAGCAAAAGACATAACTATTATTCCATCCATACCCTCTAAGTATAAATTATTTATATGGTTTAATTCCTTTTCTTTATCTAAATCGCTAGTTAAAATTATAGGTTGATAACCTTCTCTTTCTACTTTTTCAACTATACCTTTTAATATTTTACTTGCAGTAAAAGAATCTATTCTAGGCATTATTATGCCAATAAGCCCACTTTTTTTACTCTTTAATCTCTTAGCAAAAAAATTAGTTTGATATCCAGTCTTTTTTATAACCTTAGCTATTTTTTCTATATTCTCCTTACTTACATATCCTCCATTTAAATATCTAGACACAGTACTTTTAGAAACTCCAGCTATATTTGCTATATCTTGAATAGTTACCTTCATTTTGTTCCTCCTGTATTTGTAAAGTTTTGCTTAATATACTTTAAATTATTACTATAAATTATATAATAAACTCAATATTTATCCAAATTTATTTATCTTTCTTGATAATACTCCTTTAAAGTAATTAAAAATAAGTTAGCTAAACCTAGCTAACTTACTCTTAATATTAATTCATTACTTCTTGTTCCGCTAAAGTACTAACGCTATTTTTGTCTTCTTTATTAGGATCAAATAAGAAATAAGTTAAGCAAAAGGCTATTCCAAATCCTATTGCATTTGCTATTAAATAAGTCACTATTTGGCCAGTTCCCAAATAAAGTAGAGAACCTGGAAGTGCTGTAACTCCCATGCCATCTGCCGCAAGTTTCATAAATGCTGCAAATCCACCAGATGCCGCACCACCTATTAAAGCATAAACAAATGGTTTAAATAGTATTAAGTTAACACCAAATATGGCTGGTTCTGTTATTCCAAAGAATGCTGGTATTGATGCTGATAAATAGAATGAACGTTTTTTCTTATTCCTAGTTCTTAAAGCTA
>CAUWNL010000217.1:0-2542 GCA_963559995.1 uncultured Sarcina sp. | reverse complement strand
GTCAAAGTGGGAGCCATGGGGAGTAATCTTATTTATGGCTATACCAATAATTTTTGCAGAAACACTTACAATTACAGAACTTTTAGTAATATCTAAAAGAACAGAAAAGTGTGGAGCAAGAAAGGTAAATAAAATAACAGGTATATTAGGTGGATTTTATTTTTCAGTAATATCTATTTATGTTTTTTGTGTTATAGTAGTACCAGTTATGCAAACAGGTACATGGCATAAGTGGATAGATGTTGTTGCAATGTTTTCTTATGTAGGAGGTATAGTATTTCTTCTTCCAATTGCATTAATGGAAATTAAAGCAATATGTAGACATAAAACTTTTGAAGAAAAACTAAAAATACGTTTCTATCTTCTTGCAGGATATCTTATAGTTTCACATATGGCTATGGTGTTTGGTATGATAAGTCCATCAGTTGCATAATAAAAACATAACATATAAAAATAAAATTTAAATTACTATACATAAAATACAAGCTTTCTACATTATTAGAAAGCTTGTATTATTTTATATATTAAATTTTATTAAGTTAATTTAAAATTATTATTTTACCATTGTCCAGGATAAGCAACTATATGAACTGTAACATTTTGTCTACCAAAGTTTATACATTCTGAATTACTATTCATGTATAAGTCTATTTTGTTACCATTTATAGCTCCGCCAGTATCAGCAGCTACAGCATATCCATATCCTTCAATATAAAGCTTAGTTCCAAGTGGTATAACATTTGGGTCAACAGCAACAGTACTTATACCATTAGAATTTCTTGATGGCCAAACTCCAGTGGCTGTTTTATTTCCAGTTGCAGTATAGGCTGTAGCATTCATTGATAATGTTTTTAAGTAACCTGAACTAGAACTACTTGTAGTTGTTGTTGTAGTTGTAGTAGTTGTAGTAGTTGTTGTTGTGCTTGAAGACGTAGAACTGCTAGAACCCTTTGTAGTTACATAATCCTTACTAACATATCCTGTTGAACCATTATAATTAATTTGATACCAGTTTCCATTTTCACCTGTTATGGTTACTTGTTGGTTGTTTTTAAGCTTTCCAATAACGCTATAAGATTTACTTGCACCACTTCTAACATTTAAATAACTGTTAACATCAAAAACTGTACCTATAGAGTAAGATGAAACTGATGCAGAACTAGAAGAAGTAGCTTGCGCACTTGGTAAAGTAGATGCAAAACAAGGTACTGAACTACTAACTCCTGTAATTAAACCCATAACTATCATTGTTTTTATTAAACTATTCTTAATCATAAATAATGGCAAATAATAAATTAAAAGTCACATAAGAAAATATATAACCTCAAATTTATTTTAATATAAAAATATTAATATATTTGCCTTAAACTCCCCCCTTTAGTTAGTTGAATATACTTTTATATAACAACTTGCTTTAAATTTTGTATATTTAAATTAATATATAGCAAATATCTATTTAAGAACTAAAAATTAAAATAATTAAAAACTGAAAATTCTTAATATTTAAATTTATTCGTCCTTACAGGTAATATGTTACAATAAATAAATTTAGTTGTAAAGTTTATAAAATGTAAATAATAAGTAAATAACTACTTATATAATAGAATAATTTTGAATAAAATACAAAATTTATAATAAAAATATTTTAAATTTATTAAAAATATAGAAGTATATACAAATAATAATTTATATATATAAATTTAATAAAGACTAAAAGAATTAGCTAATTACTTATATTTAGAAGGAATATATTTTGTTAATTTATAACAAAATTCTGAAATAAAATGGTAAGTAGAAAATGTAAAGGATATGTTTACAGAAAAGTAACAAAATAATATAGATTTCATATTAAATATATAATAAAAATTAAATATTTAAAATATAATGATATAATTTAGATATAATATAAATATTTAGATAAAAAGAGATTATGTGGGGAAACAAAAGAAAGTAATGAATATAAAAATATAAGGGAGAATTAGAGAAGAGTACAGGAAGAGGAAAAGAAGAAAAGAGTAAAAAATAAAAAGAAGATAGATAAAAGTTATGAAAATATTAAAAAACAATGTAAAGTGAGTTATACTGAAAAAACTTATGAGGATGTAAAAAGGGATTGGGATAAGTTAAAAGAAGATGAATTAATAAAAAAATTAAAAATTATAGAGGCTTGTGAAGATAAAAATAGAAAAATAAAGTTAAAGAAAAGTCAAAAGTTTGTTCAACATCATAGTTGGAATCTTTTTTTCAATGCTTTATTTTTATATGTTCTTTAGATAGAGATGGCAATGAAATAACATTCTTTTTTGTTATATTATATGAGATATTTAAAGCACCAGTTAGACAAGTCTTAGATGCTATATTTAATTCTTATACTAGGATAAAAGGAATATGTACAGAGTGTGAGCATTATCCTATTAAAACTGTAAAAGAAGATGAAGATACGATTATAGTAACTATAACCTATGCAGGTGGAAGAAAAAAGAAAAAATGTATCTGTTAATTAGTTATGAAAAAATAGCTTAACCATTCGTAGAATTTCTTG
>CAUWNL010000216.1:0-2581 GCA_963559995.1 uncultured Sarcina sp. | reverse complement strand
TTATACATATTACGCAGGACATAACAAGAGTTAAAGCTTCTCCTACCATAGTTACACTTCCTGATATTTTTGAATCAACTACAGGTTCTAATATGGCTCCTGTTAATTTTAAACTCATAGATACTATAAATATTTTTATTATAGGATATATAGCAATGACTATTAATATCAAAACCCCTAAAGTGCTTATAACACTTTTCATGGCTAAAGAACATGCAGCTAAAGTACTTATTGCATCTGAAAAAGCCTTTCCAACTACAGGAATAAAATTATCCATAGCAAACTTTATACTCTTTTTCGTAACTGCATCTAAAGTATTTGCAGTCATACCTCTTATACTTAAAATAGTTACAAAAACCATTAATATAAATCCTTGGCTAAGCATTATTGTTTGCTTTAAAAATTTGCAAAGACCACTAATACTAAACTCCTTACTTATATTATTAGCAAATAAAAGGGCTAAATAGATAAGTATAAGAGGGAAAATTAAATTTGTATATATTTTAGGTGTTATAGAAATTGCAGCTAGTACTATAGGGTCAATAGTAAGAGCTGATGTTATTCCTCCAGCAGAACTTATTAAAAAAATAAGAACTGGAACTAAAACATTCATGAACTCAACTATACTTTGAAAAACTTCCTTAGCAATATCTAAAGATATTAAAAAGCTCTTTGATAAAAGCATTATAAGCACTGCATAGCAGGCAAAAAATGCAATAGATGTTATTCCATCATCCTTAGAAAAAGCATCTTGAATATTTTTAAGAAGAGCACTTAAAAGAGCTATAACAAGAATTGAAACTACTAAAGATAATGTTGCTTTAACTTCCCTAAATAAAAAGCTGATTAATGAACTTCCTATATCTTTAAAAGAAATTGAATCTTCTTTATTTACTAAATAATTTGCTATATACTCCTTAGCATTTAAGCCACTTAAAAGTTCATCTTCCATCTGCAAATTGCTTATATACTTATAAAACTTCTCCATTCTAGAATCATTGTCTAATTCTTCTTGAGCCTCTATAAGCATATTACTCATATCTTTTGTACTACCTTCTGTTTCAGTTCCATATACAGGAGTAGCTATAAAAAATATAAATGTTAAACAAATAATTAATGCTTTATATAAATTTTTCATAAGCTTCCTCCTATAATATATTTAAAATAGAGTCTAAAACATTTTTCATTATTGGCATAGCAAGAAGTAATATCATAATTTTAGCTGTAAATTCCACCTTAGTTGCTATAGTATTTATTCCTACATCCTTACATAAAACAGAACAAAAAGTAGCTAAATATGATATAGCTATTATCTTCATAACTATTTGTACATATGTTACATCTATCCCAGAGCTACTTGTCATATCTTCTGCAAATGTAATTATTTCCCTTATATAAGGAAATACAAATAAGCATATCATTACCCCAGATATTAAGAGAACCATTGAAGCTACTGTACTTTTATTCTCTTTTAATACTAAATATAAAAACATTACAATTAAGGAAAAAGATACAACTTGTATAACAGCATCCATTTTTTCACCTAAAGCATAAACATAGTTTTTACAGTATCGAAGAGATTATAAACTAAAGTTACTACTGCCCCTAATATAATTATTAAACCAACTAAATTTACAAGAGTTGAAATATCTTTTTTCCCATTATTCTCTAAAATTTTGTCTATTATAAGAAGAACTATTCCAACTCCTGCTATTTTAAATACTAAACTTATATCTAACATAAATTCCCCCAAATCTTACATTAAAAATATTGCTATCATAAGACCAATTCCAAGACCTAAACTCCTATATGCTTTAGTATTTTTTCTCCTTTCTCTTTCTGTTTCTTCTATTTCCCTTTTTAACTTTTCCTTAGCTAAAGAAAATATGCTATGTTGATTATCTATACTAGTTTCTCCTAAAGACTTTGAAAGATCTAAAACTACGTTATAATCTTCTTCTTTTAAGCTTAAATTTTCCTTTTCACTATTAATACCTATTAAAAAAGCTTCATGTATATCTAAAACTTCATTTCTGCTAAGTTTTTCTTCAATTATTTCTAAAAGCTTTTTTAATGGTTCTTTAGTTTTAATCTGTATTTTTTTTAAACATTGAGGAAGTGGTGTGTGACAATATATTATTTCATTTTCAAGCTCTATTATTATTCTTAAAAATTCTTTTAGCTGATTGCATCGTTTTGAAAACTCCTCCCCATAGCCATATCCTATAAGAGTGCAAATTGTAATTATTATTAAAAGAAGTATTACTTTCACATCTAAATCTCCTTTAAATTGACAATATATCTTCTATAGTGCCTATTCCTCTCCTGTTACTAAGAACTACTATTCTCTTTATAATTTTATTTTCTAAAAGCTCATTAAAAACTGGTCTTTTATATAAGTCATCAATATCATTTCCATGAATTGTAGCTATTATATTTACCCCTGAATTGTAAGCTAAAACTAAAGAATCAATATCTTTATAAGTTCCTATCTCATCACATATAATAACCTCTGGTGCCATACTTCTAATTAACATTCTCATCCCTTCACTTTTAGCACATCCATCATAAACTGAAGTTC
>CAUWNL010000215.1:0-2604 GCA_963559995.1 uncultured Sarcina sp. | reverse complement strand
TAAAGTGAAATTTTATTCTTCTTTAGATTTAATATATAAATTTAAATATAAATTATTAATAAGAAATAATTATCATTAATTATATCATAAAATATACATTTTGTTAATTTTCCAATCTCTATGTATTTTATTATTCCTATCTATTAAACCTTTATTAATTATCTTAAAATTAAAGAGATAAAACTCCTTAAGTTTTATCTCTTTAAATATTATAAACTTTTCTATCTTATGTTAAATCTAATAAATAATCATAAATTGGCTTTAATTCTTCATATCCACCTACAATACAATTTGGGTACTGCTTTATGTCTGGTTTATTATAATCTCTAAAATCATTTGGCACAGGAAGGCCAAGTCCACAAAGTATTAAAAAATCAACGTCAAATATTATATTAGATATAGCAGATAATTTTATCATTATCTGTTCTTTTCCTTCACTTGCATATATTCCTTTAAACTTACTTTTAGCGCTTTTTCTCTCTATTATAACTTTATTTTTTGTTATATTTACAACAGTTCCACATTTTAATTGAAAAACTTTTCCTTCCATAACTTTCTCCCCAATCCAAATATAAATCACTATAATAATATTATAATACTGATTATAATATTATTATAGTGTTTCTTTATGTCCATTTAGTTACAAAAGGAAATTTATCTTACAAATACTCATTAATACCTATGTTGTTAACCATCATACTTTCAATTTTATAATCTGAAAACACTTCTCTCATTATACTAACAGGTGTTGCAAGGGACATAACTGTTGATTCTTTATTTGTGCATTTATCTATTAACTGTTTTGAAATCATTCCAATTAAGTTTCCCTTTACATCAAATATTCCTGCTCCACAAGCGTATTTATCAGTTTCTGCTAGAATCTCAATTAACCCTTTCGGTGTTATTTTTCTATTTTCTTCTTGTATATATCCATTTACTTTTACATTATAATTTATATCTAAGCTTTTATATTGTCTCATACTATTTATAATATTGCCTAAAGTTATTATATTCTCATCTTTTTTATATATTTGCCTAACTATAATCACATGGCTTCCTATAAATATTTCGCTTTCATTCCCAAAGTTAGCTACTAAATTTCCATCAAAAGTTCTATTTATCTTTATTATAGCTAAATTATTGTTTTTATTTTTATAAACAACTCTTCCTATTATTTCTTCTCTTGTATTTAAAGTAACTATAGGGCTTACGTTTTCTAAGTCCCCTACAAGTTCATAGGTTGTAAAGATATATCCGTCCTTATCAATTATAATTCCTGAACCTCTCCTTCCCATTTTTCCAGAGACTCCATCCATTATTTGAACCCCTTGATTTATAAGCATTTTAGATAAATTGTTTATATATTTTTCTTTTTTCTCTAACATTTATTTCCCCTTTGTCTAATTATTTCTTATAAAGCTTGTATATTCCAGTTGCTACTTCATTTAAAGCATCACTTTGAGTATTACTTTCTATAACCTCCTTTAAATTATTTATTGAAACTGCAAAGCTTAATCTATCATACTCAGTACATTTTCCAAGTAAAATTCCTACAATTTCACCATGTATATTTAAAAGTGGCCCACCAATAGATGCTTTAGTTGATATCCCATTATATAAAATACAATTACTGCTTTTAAATACATTAATATTATTAACTTTAAGTTTATATTCCTGATTTATTTGTGCTACAATTCCCTCTACTACATTTATATTTTTATTTTCTTCAAAAGGACAAATACCATAGACTTTATTTCCTATACCTAAATCATTAGAATTACCAAGCGTTAGATATTTTGTATAATCATTTAATGATATAGTTATTATTGAAAATAAATTTCCTTCCTTATCCTCAATGATTTTTTCAACTATTCCTTCTATTAATTTATCTGAATTATAAAATCTACAAAATAATCTTTCACCACACTCTAAAGCCTTAAAGCCTCCACTATTATCTAATTTATACCCACTAGCTAAAAGGTTACCCTCATTATTTATAAATACAGCTGTTCCTAATATACTTTTATCTTTATCAACTAGCATAACAGTAGTTTCCATAGACTTTTTTAACATATCTACCCTATAGGTATCTTCCTCAAAAATAGATTTTAAAACCTTATTATCCTCTTCTTCTAAAACGTCACCTTTAAATATTAAATTTTTATCTTCTAAAACTTTTAAGGGTCTTTTCATTGTTTTATTTTTTCTAAAATTAATAGCCATACAAATCCATGTAGCTATACAAATTAAACTTAGTAATACTATTATATTTTCTTTTTTAATAGCTATAGCACAATAAAAACTTGCCGATAATAGACATAATCCAAGTAATAAAATTGTTAAGTTAACTTTTTTACTCACTTTATTTTCCATAAGTTACCTCCTAAAACATTATGTAAAATATATATGAATATCTTCTTTTATTTATTCCTCTAAATTATAAATATCCAAGATTCTTGAAAAAAGACTTTAAATCATGTAAAATTTTATTATGGTTTAATATAGGAGGTGTTCTTTTATGCCTTTAGCAGTTAAAGTACTAGTTATATTTGCTTTTTCCTTTTCTATTGCACTTATAATAGCTTTCGCACTATTTGCAAGAAA
>CAUWNL010000214.1:0-2654 GCA_963559995.1 uncultured Sarcina sp. | reverse complement strand
TTTGCTGTTGAAAACATAAAAGAAAGTAGTAAATTTGAAGACGATAAATTTAAGACACAAAGGATAAAAAATCCTATAAAGCAAATGGAGTTTAGTAAAGTTGGAAATGTAGATAGAGAGAGTCAAACTAAACATAATAAAAAATATGTAATTCCAGACGCTGACCTTCTAAAAATAAATACTAATTTAAAACTAAATAAAGATGATAGAAAAGAACTTTTAGCAAATGCAGATAAATTAGAACAGACTCTTTTAAGTTTTGGAGTAGAGGCTAAAATACTTCAGGTTACAAAAGGGCCTTCAGTAACTAGATTTGAACTTCAACCAAAGGCAGGTATAAAGGTTAGTAAAATTGTTAATCTATCAGATGATATAGCACTTGGACTAGCAGCTAGAGGAGTTAGAATAGAGGCACCAATTCCAGGGAAAGCGGCTATAGGAATAGAAGTTCCAAATAAAGAGCAGACACCTGTATTTTTTAGAGAAATATTAGAATCTAATGAGTTTAAAAATAATAAATATAAGGTGGCTTGTGCTCTTGGAAAAGACATAACTGGAAAGTGTATAGTAACAGATATTAGTAAAATGCCTCACGTTTTAATTGCAGGAGCAACAGGTTCTGGTAAGAGTGTATGTATAAATACACTTATTGTAAGCATACTTTATAAATATTCTCCAGAGGATGTTAAACTTTTAATGGTTGATCCAAAGGTTGTTGAACTTAATGTATATAATGGAATACCACATCTTTTAATCCCAGTTGTAACAGAACCTAAAAAAGCAGCAGCAGCTTTAAATTGGGCAGTTAATGAAATGACTAGAAGGTATAAGCTTTTTGCAGATAATGGAGTTAGAAATGTGGATTCTTATAATGAATTAGCTAAAAAAGGACTGGTAGATGAAAAGCTTCCTTATATAGTAATAATAATAGATGAACTTGCAGATCTTATGATGGCATGTCCAAGAGATGTTGAGGATTATATATGTAGATTAGCTCAAATGGCAAGAGCTGCTGGTATGCACCTTGTAATTGCAACACAAAGACCATCAGTTGACGTTATTACAGGTCTTATAAAGGCAAATGTACCATCTAGAATATCCTTTGCAGTGTCTAGCCAAATAGATTCTAGAACTATATTAGATTCAACAGGGGCAGAAAAACTTCTAGGTAAAGGAGATATGTTATTTTATCCAGTTGGAGAATCAAAGCCTAAGAGGGTTCAAGGGGCATTTATATCGGAAGAAGAAGTTGAAAGTATTGTATCATTTATAAAAGATACAGAAGCTGATAATAAATATGAAGATGAAATACTAGAGCATATAAATTCAGCTAGTGATAATTCAATTGAGAGTAAAGAAGACAGTGATGAATTGTTAGATGAAGCTATAAAAATAGTATTGGAAACTGGACAAGTTTCAACGTCATATCTTCAAAGAAGACTAAGAATAGGATTTAACAGAGGGGCAAGAATAATAGAAGAATTAGAAGCAAATGGTATAATATCGCCTAGGGATGGTAATAAACCAAGACAGGTACTTATATCTAAAGAAGAATTTGAAAATATGAAATAAGTTCTTGTTTAAATTATAAAAGAACTTTAAAATATAGGATGTATATTGAAACATAGGAGGAGAAAGATTTGACAAAATATAAGGTTGGAATGGTAAGCCTTGGGTGTGATAAAAATAGAGTTGATTCAGAAATAATGTTAGGGAAAGTTGAAAGAGAGTACGAATTAACTAATAATCCTAAGGAAGCGGAAATAATAATAGTAAATACCTGTGGTTTTATAGAAAAAGCTAAACAGGAATCTATAAATACTATACTAAATATGGCAAAGTATAAAACAAAATATAACTGTAAGCTTTTAATAGCTACAGGATGCTTAACTCAAAGATATGGAAAAGAACTTTTAGACCTTATGCCAGAACTTGATATAGTTTTAGGTGTTAATGACTATGAAAAGATAAATGAAGCTATTGAAAAGTTTATAAAGGAAAATAAAAAAATATCTTCAACAAACTTTACTAATGAGGGAATAAATGAAGGAAGAAGAATAATCACAACTAATAAAAGTACAGCATATTTAAGAATAGCAGAGGGCTGTGATAATTTTTGTACTTATTGTATAATTCCTAAAATAAGGGGGAAATTTAGAAGTAGAAAAATAGAAAATATAATACAAGAAGGAGAAACTCTTGTAAATGCAGGGGTTAAAGAAATAATATTAATAGCACAAGATACAACAAACTATGGTATAGATTTATATAATGAAAAAAGACTTCATGTGGTTTTAAGGGAATTAAGTAAAATAGAAGGAATTGAATTTATAAGAGTTATGTATTGTTATCCTGAGGCTATTTATGATGAACTTATAGAAGAAATAGCAAACAATAGTAAAGTGTGCAAATATTTAGATCTTCCAATTCAACATATAAGTAACAACATATTAAAGAGAATGGGAAGAAAAACAAGTAAAGAAGAAATTATGGATAAGATAAAAAAATTAAGAAAAAATATTTCAGGTATAGTTTTAAGAACATCATTAATAGTAGGTTTTCCAGGAGAAACAGAGGAAGACTTTAATGAATTAAAAGAATTCCTAGAGAACATAAAATTAGATAAGGTTGGAGTATTTACTTATTCACAAGAA
>CAUWNL010000213.1:0-2674 GCA_963559995.1 uncultured Sarcina sp. | reverse complement strand
TCTTTTTTGATTTTCCTTCTAATGTAGCAACTTTTATTATATTTTTTGCAACATAATTTTTATGATAATATCCTATAGTAAATCCATTTTCATATTTGAATTTTCTATTCAATGTTTTTATAGAAGCACCCATTACTTTTTCTAACATATCATTATCTAATACTTGTAATTTATAACTATTTATAAAACTTGTTAATTCACTCATATCTCACTCCAATTATCAATTAATATTACATTGATTTAATTATATAACCCAAAATGATAAGTAACAATCCACAATTTTGGACACATATAGATTAAGGAGATATAACACTATCTCCTTATACATCCAATGTTAATCTTCATAGCTATACCATATTAAATAATAATACGTATTTAAATACATCTTATATTACTCTTTAACTAATTAATCATATCACTTGTTACTTTCTAAGTAAATATATTTTTTCTATTTGTAAATATTTCTTAATTTTTATACTCCTATTTTATTTTCTACTTTATAAACAAAATGCTCATAACTTACCTCAACTAACTTGCCTTCCTTTGAATAATCAATATTCTCTTTACAAACGTTTCTACACATATTTTTATATTTAGGGTCTGGTTTTGGCATTGACTCTATTAATGATTTAGTATAAGGATGAATTGGGTTTTTATAAAGTTCTTTAGACTTTGCCATCTCTAAAATCTTACCATTTTTCATAACTGCTATTCTATCACTTATATATCCTACCATAGATAAATCATGAGCTATAAAAATACATGTTAAATCTTTTTCTTTTTTTAATCTTTTAAATAAATTTACTATTTGTCCTTGCATAGAAACATCTAAGGATGCTATTGGTTCATCTGCTATTATAACTTTAGGTTCTACTGATAGTGCCCTTGCAATTCCTACCCTTTGCCTTTGCCCACCTGAAAAATCATAAGGATACATATTAAAGTAACTTTCATCAAGACCTGCAAGATTCATTAGATTTAAAACTTTTTCTTTCCTCTCCTTTTTACTTTTACACAGTCTTTGGATTTTAAGGGGTTCTTCTATAATTTCACCAATGGTCATTCTAGGATTTAAACTAGATGTTGAATCTTGAAAAATAAACTGTATACTTTTGCCTATATTCTTTTTTTCTTTTCTATAAACTCTTTCATCTGCAATATTTTTTCCATTAAATATTATCTCACCTTTAGTTGGTGTATTTATTCCTATAATACTTCTTCCAGTTGTAGATTTTCCAGAACCTGACTCACCAACAAGCCCTAAAATTTCCCCTTTATATAAAGAAAAAGATATATTATCAACTGCTTTTATTATATTATTTCTATTAATTTTAAAATGCTGACTTAAACTTTTGACTTCTAATATTTTCTCTTTACTCATTACTTAACACCTTATCTCTCTTGGCATCTAAAAAAGCTTTAATCTTAGCTGCTTTCTCATGTAGAAGCCAAGTCTTTGCACTATGAGTTTTACTTAAATTAAATACAGGAGGTGTTTCTCTAAAATCTATATTTAAAGGATTTTCATTCCTTATTGCAAAAGCATCTCCCTTTGGAGGATTAGCCAAATCTGGCGGCATTCCTGAAATTGTTTTTAAATATTCATTATCTATATCTAAATTAGGTAATGATTCCATTAGTGCTAAAGTATATGGATGTTGCCCATTATAAAAAATTTCATTTACCTTTCCAAATTCTACAATCTCTCCTGCATACATTACAGCTACTTTATCTGCAATATTTGCAACTACCCCTAAATCATGAGTTACAAATATTATAGCTAACTTAGTTTTTTCTTGTATCTCCTTTAAAAGCGCCAAAATTTCATGCTGAATTGTTACATCTAAAGCTGTAGTTGGCTCATCTGCTATTAGTATTTTAGGATTACATGAAAGAGCTATTGCAATTACTATTCTTTGCCTTTGCCCTCCTGAAAAATGATAGGGGTATTGATTAAATCTAATCTTTGCATTATCTATTCCAACTTGTTCCATAAGCTTTATAGCTTTTTCTTTAGCCAATTTTTTTGATATTTTTTCATGAATAAGTATACTCTCCATTATTTGTTTTCCAACAGAAAATGTAGGGTTTAAGGATGTCATTGGATCTTGAAATATCATAGAAATATCTCTTCCTCTTATTAAATCCATCTTTTTCTCTGGTAATCTACTTATATCTCTTTCTTCAAATAATATTCCTCCAGACTTTATGTATCCATTCTTAGGCAATATTCTAATTATACTTTTACAAAGAATAGACTTTCCTGAACCTGACTCTCCAACTATAGCTAAAGTTTCCCCTTTATTTAAAATAAAAGATATATTTCTAACGGCCTTGACTTCATTTTCTTTTCTTTTAAGATTAATAACTAAATTTTTAATCTGTAATAAATTAGACATTTAGCTCACTTCCCTAACTTTAGAATATATTTTTATAGGGCTTCTTGATATTTTAATGCAATATTGGTCTTAGATAAAATTTAGAAGTATTTTTCTAGAAGTTTATCTTAAATTATCTAAAACCAATATATTTAGAATAAGTATATTGATAAAAATATACTTATTACTCTATAGTCCATTCTGCTATATTCCAAAATATTCCTACACCATGATGCCCTAGAACTGTCCTATCTGATATCCCTGATATATTAGAATCTCCTACATATATAGCATCT
>CAUWNL010000212.1:0-2707 GCA_963559995.1 uncultured Sarcina sp. | reverse complement strand
AGCACCTTGTGCCATAATTGTTCCTGTAATTATTCCATTAAATGCATCTACTCCTGTACTTGAAATTAAGTTTATTTCAAAAGCATTAAACATTTGATGAAGTCCTGTTACAACTATACCTTGGTAAGTTCCACCTATTATGAATCCTCCTATTCCAAATGGAAGTGCTATTAATCCTGCAAATAATGCTAATAGACCATTTTCAACTATGTGCATTATAGGTCCTACAACTAATAACCCTAAAGTTATAGTAATTAGTAATGTTACAAATGGAGTTACTATTAAATCTAAAACATCTGGAACTACTTTTCTTATACTCTTTTCTAATTTAGCTGCTATTATTCCTAAACATAAAGCTGGAAGTACTGAACCTTGATATCCTGTTATTGGGATATTAATTCCTAATAAGCTTAAATGTAATGGTGTTGCTGTTCCTGCTGCTACTGAATAAGCATTTGGAAGTTGTGGTGCAACAAGCATAAGACCTACAACAATTCCTATAACAGGTGTCCCCCCAAATTTTTTACATGCAGACCATGCAATCAAAGCTGGTAAAAATGCAAAGGCTGTATCTGTTAATACTTCTGTTAAAGTATATAATGTTCCACCACTTTCCATTATACCTGCAGTAGTTAACATTCCTCTTATTCCCATAAATAATCCCGTTGCAACCAAAACAGGTATTATTGGCAAGAATATATCACCAAAGGTTCTAGATATTTTTTGAAGCATAGTCATATCACTATAAACATCTGCTTTTACATCACCTTTTTCTACACCATCTTCCATTAAAACATCATAAACTTTATTTACAAATCCAGTTCCAAGTATTATTTGAAACTGAGCTGCTTTAAAGAAGTGTCCCCTTACTCCATCAATATTTTCAATTCCTTCTTCATTAATTAAATCCTTATTATTAAGTATTAATCTTAATCTTGTAGCACAGTGTTCCATAGATTTAATATTTTCTTTTCCACCTATGTTTTTTAAAATTTCTCTAGCTACTCTTTGTTCTTTTTTTCAACTGCCATAATCATCCCCCCTATATGGAATTAATACTATATATTATAAAAAAAATTATTAATTGCTTTTTATTATATTTTTTATTATCTCTTTTAATTAATATGATATCAATTCCACATTTCCCTGTCAATGTTTTCATTAGAAATTTTAACCATTTTTTATATTTATTATAATAAATATAAATTTATTATTTTTTTAACTCCTATTAATAAATTTATTTAACTCTATATCAAAAAAAGCCTGCACTTCTTGATAAATTAATATTAAGAAGTACAGACTTTTTTATTTTTATATTAATCCCACTGTCCTGCAATAGTTCCATCTTTATGATATTCACTAAAGTCAGCTGAATTAAAGAAGTTTCCTGCATCATAAAAAGTACAATCTACATTAACCCATTTGTTTTCTGAAGGTAAATAAACTTGGTTCCAAGCATGGCTTACCCACTGAATTCCATCATATCCTTCTCCAGTTATAAGCCTTACCTTAAGTCCAGCATCTCTTGCCATAGCTACATAAAGTGACGCATAATCAAAACATACCCCTTCTCTTGTATTAAATGCAGCTATAGCCCCTGACTTAAGATTTGTATCTCCATCCTCAAGCTCTTTAGCCTTCTTGTTATCATATGTTATATTTTGACCAACCCATTGATATATTGCATAAGCTTTGGCCTTATCTGTTGTTTTTCCTGCTATTATTTCTTGAGTTTTCGCATTTATTGCAGGAGATGATTTTACAGCTTGGGCTAGAGTTACTCCATTATAGTATACAATTGTTCCATTTGAACTATTATCATTTGCTACATTTCCTGTATCTCCCGTTTCTATTGTTAAAGAATTTTCTAACAACTTAGGAAAACTCCTAATTAAGCTACTATCTGTAATTTGTTCTACAATATTTGTATTTAGATAATTATAAATATTACTATTATCTACTTGATTTACTACATAAGTTGGCAGAGGTAGCAACATTAAAGCTTTTATAATAAAGGCTGCAATTATTATATTTATTATAGAACTTGGAATAGCAAATATAACACCACAAATTCTTGCAAATCCCATTCCTAAACTTTTGCTAAGCCTATCTATTAATTTTAACAACGGATCAAATATAATTAAATTCAAAAGCCTTACACAAAGCATTATAATGTTATATAAAATTATAAGAAGAACTATAAAACCCACTATATAATAAATTTTTTCCCCTATTCCACTTAGGTTATCTAAAAAACTTATATTACCTCTTATATAATTTAAAATATATAATACTATATTACTGTTTATAGCTCCAAGCATTATTGTTACTAGAACTACAATATCTTTTTCTAAATTAAATAATTCATACTTGCCGCTTTTATAATTAAATCCTCTTATAAATCCTAATATTATTGGAATTATAAATATTAAGATTAAAACTATACTAACTATATTAAAATTCATAACTAAGTCACCTCCTAAAATACTAGTGTCATATAAGAATATATTTTAACAAGTTTTTGTGTCATTAATTTTTTAATTTCATGCTCTTTTAAAAATTTATTAATTGTCATAGGAAAAATAAATTCTTATAATTATATAAATATTTAAAGTTATAAACATTTAACAATATTATAAATTTTTTATCTTTAAATAAAATTATTTATATATTATAATAAATCTCTTGATTTGTAAAATACTTATTT
>CAUWNL010000211.1:0-2798 GCA_963559995.1 uncultured Sarcina sp. | reverse complement strand
ACGTTCCATTAATAATTTTACTTTTTTTATATTTATTGTATTTTTTTATTGATTATTTTTGTTTTTTTTGTGTATTTTTAATTTTAATTTATAAAAAATTTACTTTTTATTACTTTTTACTATATTGTTTAATATTTATCAATATGCCTTTAATTATTAGAATATCTTTTAAGATAAATTTTTGAAATTGTTAACAATTAATTTTATTTTCTTATATTTTACTTTATTTTTGTTATCATTTAATTCTATAATTCCTTTAGTTTAAATCATAATTTTTATTAATAATAAGTGTCAGCACTTTTTCATTTTTATTATCTTATATAAAGTAACACTTTTTATCCTGTTTTAACTAAAAACATCACCTTTTTATATTCAAACTCCTATTCATTAGTATATTATAAAAAATTCTTTATACAAATTGTATAAAGAATTAACTAACAAAAGACAAATATTTTTATTAAATACTATCAATATAATTTTTTAATAGATAGTGACACTAGTAACAAAATATAATTAAAAAAGACCATACATGTATGTAAGAAGTTATTCAAAACTCCTTTTATATATGATTCTTTTAATATCCTATATAAAATAAATATACTATAACTTTCTAATATTTAAAGGTTGTGAATTTAATATGTTTTATCTTATATAGTTATGACAAAGCCCTATTACTTCCTCTAAATCCTGTGTTAGGTTTCCAATAACTCTAAGAACAAACCCATTTACTTCTAATCCTGTTATTCCAAACTTTATATCTAAGTTTAGCTTTAAAACTTCTTCTATTAAATGCTCTATAATTTTTTTATCTATTTTCTCGTTTAATATAATTAAACTACCAAAGTTTTTATAACCTTCCATAAACCCTAAGCCTTCTATATTATCTTCTCTAGGGTCTATTAACATATTATCTAGTAAAATAGGTTTTCAAATTTTACCTGCAGCTTGAGTAGTTAGAAGAGCACGTGTATTCTCCTTAATCTCTACTGCTATTTTATATTTTTCTCCTTCAACTATTCCTCCACCTAATTGCATTAAAAAATATGCTGGTATTTTTTCAATATCTAACTCCATTTTAGGAGATAATTTAAAAACCCCATTAAAATATTTTTTAGGAGATACAACATTTTCACCTTGTTTCTCTAAAACTAAGTCTATTATTCCTGCATATCCTGCATTATTTTTGTTATCCATATTAAGATATTCCCTCTAAAAGGCAATTTTTTCTAATCCAATTTAAAACTTCTAAAACTCCAGAATCGTTTTTAAGATTTGTAAATATAAAATCTTTTTGTCCTCTAAAAGCTAAGGTATCTTCTCTCATTACATCTAAGTTAGCCCCAACATATGGTGCTAAATCAATTTTATTTATGATAAATAAATCACTTTTTATCATACCTTGCCCTGCTTTTCTTGGAATTTTTTCTCCTTGGGCAACGTCTATTATGTATATTGAAAAATCAACTAAATCCGGACTAAATGTAGCCGCTAGATTATCTCCGCCACTTTCTAAAAAGATTATATCTAAATCAGAAAATCTTGATTTCATCTCTTCTATTGCAGCAAAGTTCATTGATGCATCTTCTCTAATTGCAGTATGAGGACACCCTCCAGTTTCAACTCCAATTATTTTTTCTTCTGGTAATATAGAATTTTTAACCATGAATTTAGCATCTTCTTTAGTTTATATATCATTTGTTATAACTGCACAGCTATACTCATTATTTATCATTCTTGTTAATCTTTCAGTTAAAAGAGTTTTCCCACTTCCAACTGGTCCATCAACGCCTATTATTACAGGTCTTGACATTAAAAATCTCCTTCTTTCCTCATCTTTGTTAAAGTTAATATAATAACATTTAAGGATATATATCAAATCAACTTAAATTTAATTAACTATATAATCATTATATTTGAGCCTTATTAAATTTTAGTAATCTATCTAAATTTCTAAACTAAGACATAAATAATCTAAAAGTTAAAGTCTCATGATTTATTTGAGAAAGCTCAATTCCTTGAACATTTAATCCAAAATAGTCTAAATCAGCGTTTTCTACCTTTAAAACAAGACTTTCTGTCCCTTCACAAAACTCTTTTAAAAGTAATTGTCCATCTTTTTGACCTAGAGGAATAGTTCTTACTGCATTTTGTATTAAAGTTGAAATTGTACTATAAATATGATAACTTATGGTTTCCTTCATAGTTAATCCTAAACTATAAAGAGCTAAACCAAAAACTATAGCAGGATGTCCAAAAGCTTCTTTTTTTCTTATCTTTTCTTCATAAACTTTTAAAACTTCAAAATCATAAAGGTCTATAAACATCTTTATCATTCTACCTGCAATAAGTTTTGAACCGTATCTGCTTTCTTTTGCTATACTTTGAACAGTTATCATTCTATCTAGTTCTAGTATCTTTTCTGTTATTTCTAAAGAATCTAACTTTTCTAGTTCCTCATATAACATTCTTATACAAAGGCCATCTGAATATATAAACTGTTTGTTTAAGTATATCTTAAGTCAATTTCTAAATGTTTTTGTGTTTTCAATTTCATCTTTTCTTAAATAAGTTTCCATTCCATAAGAATGGTTAAAAGAACCTACTTGAAAGTTTGAATCGCACAATTGTATAATTCTTAATACTTCTAATATCTTAGTGTCTGTGTTCAAATTCAACATGTCTAAACGCCTTTTCTAATACTCTTTCTTCTCTTGAATAGTCTATTTTATCATGTTTAAGTTTTTCTTCTACTAGACTATCATATTCTATAATCATAGTATCATCCTCAAATTGTGCTT
>CAUWNL010000210.1:0-2801 GCA_963559995.1 uncultured Sarcina sp. | reverse complement strand
TATTGAAAGGAGAAAGCTATGCCTAACAAAAAAATAACCCTGTCTATAGATGAAAATACATACAAAATTATGAAAGAAATGGCAGAAGATTTTCAACTAAAAAATCATCATAAAACAAACAGTAATACTTCTGACTATATTTATAAAAATATAGTTGAAGAGGGAATAAAAACTTTATATTCTATTTATAAAAATAAAAATACTTCAAATAGTCCTATGAATATATTAAATAAAGAATCTTCTATATTAAAAACATTAGATACTATGAAAATAAAAATAGCAGTACCTAGAGGTAAAAAACTTTCTGATATAGTTAGGATAAAAGATACCCTCCCTTCTCCTATAGAAATAAAATGTATTAAATGTGACAAATGGAGAACTATTGATGAAATATTAAAAGATTACCCTAAAAATAAAAAAATAGACTGGAAATATTTTAGAAATCGTTGCAAATTCCATACTAGGCAACGTTAACATATATTAAAATTTATTATACATAGGAGAAATTTTGTGAAAAAATTAATATTATCATTTAAATTACTTTTAACCTTTTTTAGAATATCTCTTTTAACCTTTGGTGGTCCTTATGTAATGATTTCCATGATAGAAAAAGAGGCTGTTATTAAAAACAATTGGATTATGGAAGATGATTTTGTTAATATAACCTCTATTTGTCAAGGATTTCCTGGACCTTTAGCAGTGAATGTAGCTGTTTTTTGTGGCTATAAAATATGTGGATTTTTAGGGGCATTGTGTAGTTTAATAGGCTTTATCGCCTCACCAATTATAGTTGTGCTAATTATATCTAGCTTTTTCTTTAGAATTCAAAATAATATTTATGCTGAAGAAGTATTAAAGGGAATATCTGCAGCTGTCCCTATCATTATATTATCTGCTGCCCTTACTTTTTCTAAGTCATTAAATAAAGCTTTAAAAGAAGTCATTATGATTATTATAGGTCTTATTCTATTGATTGTTTTTAATGTTAATACAGCTATAGTTGTATTATTAGCTATAATATATGCTTTAGTAACATTCTTTTATAGAAAGGATGTGAAATAAACTATGTATATACTTTTAAAACTTTATTTAGCCTTTTTGGAAGTTGGTGCCTTAGGTTTTGGTGGCGGCTATGTTATGATTCCACTTATAAAGAACATTTCCATGAACATAAATAATTGGACAAGTTTAAAGGAACTAACCTCCATAATAGGTATATCTCAAATGCTTCCAGGGCCTGTTGCCGCTAACATATTGTCTTTCATAGGCTATAAAGAATTTGGTATATTAGGTGTTATAGTCTGTGTACTTGGTTTTGTTACTATCCCTTTTTTAATTGTTACATTAGCCTACTTTTTAATTTTTAAAAAATTTAAAGAGTCTAAACTTTTAAAACATATTTTAGTTACTATAAGACCTATTCTTATAGCACTTATAATTAGTACCTTTATTTCATTTTTACATCAGTCAATAGATAGTACAATTTCAATAATAATTGCTATTACTTCTGTATATTTTCTTTTTATAAAGAAACTCAATCCTATGTTTGTCATTATAATATCTGGAGCTTTAGGATTTATTTTAAGTAATATCTTATAAAGTAAAAATGCTATGAAAAATATTTTTCATAGCATTTTTCTATAATGCAATATTAAATATATTTACTATATCATTTGAGTCTAATTTAACAAATTTACCACATAATCCGTTTTTTGTTGCTCTTTTTGCCATATATGAAAACTCAGAACTATCTATATATACTTCTTTTAAGCTTGTTGGAAGGCCTATTTTGCTATAAAAATTCTTTAAAGCCTCTATTCCTTTTAAGGCTGTCTCTTCTAAATTATCATAATTTATGTCTATATTCCAAACTCTATTTGCTAATTGAACAAATCTATTTATATCTTTTCTATAAACATATTTCATCCATGCAGGAAGTATTATGCTAATTCCAGCACCATGAGTTATATCATAAATACCACTTAGTTCATGTTCTATGGTATGCGTTGCAAAATCACCTTCTCTTCCAACACTTAAAAGCTCACTATGAGCTGCTACTCCACCTAACAATATTCCAAGCCTTGCATCATAATTTTCTTTATCTTCTAATAATTTTGTACCATTATCCACAAGAGATTTTATTGTACTTTCACATAATCTATCTCCAAATTCAGCTTTTACATCTGGTGTAAAATAAATTTCTAGTATATGTGCTATTAAATCTGCTACCCCACATTGAGTTTGATACATTGAAACTGTAAATGTTAATTTAGGATTTAAAATAGAAAACTTAGGTGCTATAGATTTATGACGAAGAAGCCTTTTTTCTTTATTTTCCTCGTTACTTATTACAAGTGCTTCACTTGTTTCACTTCCTGACCCTGCTATTGTTAAAACTACTCCAAGTGGAAGACCTTTATTCTTAATATTTCCGCTATTAAATATCTCCCATATATCTTCATCATTATTTGCTCCTATTGCAATTGCTTTAGCTGAATCTATTACGCTACCTCCACCTATAGCTAAAATAAAATCTATATTATTTTCTTTACATATTTTTATCCCTTCTCTAACTAAAGATACTCTTGGATTTGGCTTTACCCCAGATAACTCCATAAAATCTATATTGTTTTCTTTCAAGGATTTTATTATTTTTTCATAAAGGCCAATTTTTTTTATACTTCCTCCACCATAATGTAGAAGAACTTTTTTACTATATTTTTTTATTTCTTCTCCCACTAAAATTTCAGTATCTTGTCCTACTATTACTTTAGTGTTAGTGCTATATACTAAGTTTTTCA
>CAUWNL010000209.1:0-2820 GCA_963559995.1 uncultured Sarcina sp. | reverse complement strand
CTCCATTAAATTTTTAGACTTAACCATACCTAGATTATAATACATTTCAGTTAACATTCTAAGAGTAGTTTTCTTTCCTGTCCCATCTTCACCAACAAATATCATATTCATAAGTCTATTAACTTCTGTACGCATACCAAGACGTTGTCTTTTTTTGTTTACTCTAGTTAAATTATATTGATTTCTTATAAATTGCTTTGAATTTTCATCAATAATAACTTCGTTTAATTTCTGCTCTAAATCATAGGTGTTTATATGCTCTGCTTCATTTATCTTCTCAATATCTCTTGTTGTTATTAAGTTCATTTCATAAACACTTATATCATTTTCAGCAATTCTTATACTTTGATTTCTTATAAGATTTTCAACATAATTTCTTACCATTCTTCCATTTCCAGATTGTGCATCTGAGTTTTCATAAACATCTATAAGACTATTTTTAATGGCGATATAGGCATTTTTAGATAGTTTAAATCCGCTTTTTTCTATAAGTTTTATAGCCATTTGTAAAAGTTCATCAGGATTATAATCTTGGAAATTCGTCCAAAGTGGAAATCTTGATCTTAAACCTATGTTTACATCAAAGAAATTTTCCATTTCTTTTTCATATCCTGCTAAAATAACTATTACTTCATTTGAATAGTCCTCTATAAGTTTTAATAAAGTTTCTATTGCCTCTCTACCTAGCTTATCATTAGCTAAAGTATAAGCCTCATCTATAAATAGAATCCCTCCAACTGCTTCTTTAAATTTTTCTTCTGTCTTTTTAGCAGTTTCTTCTGTAGTATTTGCAACAAATCCTGATCTATCTGTTTCTACAAGTTGACCTATTTTTAAAAGACCCATACTATTTAACATTTCAGCAACAAGTCTTGCTACGCTTGTCTTTCCAGTGCCTGGATTACCTGCAAAAACCATGTTTAAATTCTGTTCAAGTTTTGTTTCAACTCCAGCAGCTTTTCTCTTCTCATGGGCTGCTATAAGTTTATATTGATTTCTTATAAGTGTTTTAACTTCATCTAACCCTATTATAGCTTTTAATTTATCTTCTAAATTAAATTTAGCATTTGCTTTAAAATTAAAATTATCCTTTTCTAAAAGGTCTATTTGTTTTTTATTATCAGTCAAATACTTCTTAGAAGCGTCCATTATAGCATTTTCTACAACATTTCTTACAAATCTAGCATTTCCTAAATCATTTTTACCTGTTAACTGATTTTTTGTAAATAAATCTATTAAACCTTCTTTAGCAGATTTGTCTATTCTATATCCCTTTGACTTTGCTATATTTAAAGCTATTTCATACATTTCCACAGGATTATAATCTTCAAAAGCAATTCTATTTGGGAACCTTGATTTTAATCCTTGGTTAATTGCTAAGAAGTTTTCCATATCTTTCTCATAACCTGCTAAAATAACTATTAAATCATTTTTATTATCTTCTATTCCTTTAAGTAATGCTTCAATTATCTCTTTTCCAACTTTATCATCTTCATTTTCACATAGAGAATATGCTTCATCAATAAACAGAACTCCACCTAAAGCTGAATTTACAACCTCCATTGTTTTTTTAGCTGTATCATTTAAATTTTCAGTAACAAAATCAGCTTTACTAGCTTCTATAAAAATTCCTTTAGATAATACCCCTAAAGCATTTAAATATTCAAAAGTTATTCTTGCTGCATTTGTTTTACCAACACCTGCATTACCTTCAAATATCATATTCATTGATATATTAGAGTTTTTAAGTCCAAGTCTCTTTCTGATTCTTTGGACTTTATAATTATTATCTATACTTTTTATAAACTCTTTTAAATTTCCCATTCCTATTATAGCGTTTAGTTTATATTTAACTTCCTCTAATGTTGGAGTAGAATATTTGTTTAAATCATAAATGTCCTTATCTGTTCTACAAAGTATATTATTATTTTCAACATATAATAATACTTTTTCTTCTACATCTATATTTTCCTTTATCATTAAATTCTTAATAGGTTCATATATTTTTGACCAAACATAATCAGACATTCCAAAGTTGCTGTTTTTAACATAACTTTCTTGAAGATAATGACATATACCATATTGTCTTTCTAGATTATCATCTTGGTTTACATCATAGATAACATCTAATTTTAAGTCATTTTTTATTTTATCTATAGTTTTTAATACTTCTCTATGAACAACGCTTCTTCTTTCATTTTCATCTAGAATTTTAGTATAGAAAATAGCATCTATTTTTTTACAATAATCATTATTAAAATATTTGCTTAAATCTATTTTTGTTTCATCAGATACGAAAACTAAAAATTTATTGTTACATATAATTTTTGTTATATTTTCGTAATTTTTTTCACTAGATTCTACTAATATTTGATTCTTTATTACATAGTTATCCTCTAATGATATACAACTGTTTGGATATATTTGAGATAATGTCTTTAAAATATCCTTTGTTGCATTTTCTATATTCCTAAATATGACGCACTGAGCATCACTTCTTAATTTTTCGTAAATATCAGTTAAAAAAGCATTGTATCCAAAATTAAAATTATAAGATCCTAAATCTATTTGTTCTACAACACCTGATTTAACTAAACCTTCATTATTTAAATTATCAAAAATACATTTTATACTAAGCTTTTTACCTGTATCTTTTTCTCCTCCTATAAATATAATTCCTCTTTCATTTTTTTCTATTTTTTTTTCAAAATACGAAGAAATTTTATCTATAAATTTTTCTTTACCTATTAATCTATTATTTAAGTTCTTTTTTATAATTGAAAATTTTTAATTTTTATTATTCAATAATAAAAACATCTT
>CAUWNL010000208.1:0-2822 GCA_963559995.1 uncultured Sarcina sp. | reverse complement strand
CCAAATACACATCTTCAACTATGTAATATAGCTGAACCATTGGATTATAATCCTTAGGTTTATTTAATATTGTTTTATTCCCATTTAGAGATATAATTATCCTAGTTCTCATTTTACTCTCATTCATTTATATCCCCCCTTTTGAATTATTTTATCTTAAATAGAGTAAATAAAATGATATCCTTAATATAATTTTCCATATAATGAATTATATATATAAGTATATTATACATCATTAATTTTCATAAAAATACTTTTTTGTTTAATATATGTTGTAACATATATCTACCTTAACTTTGATAATTATAAAAAATTTAACCATAGCCCTATAATTAATAATTACTCTGATGGTATTTTAAAGCTTAGTAAAAAAACTTCTACACTATCTAATTAATATAACTATAAAAAAGCAGTAATAGATTAATACCTAATACTGCTTTTTTATCTCTTAACTACCTAATACTATAAATTATTATATATTACAAATGTATAATTATAACAATTAGTTGTTAGATTATTTTTATAAAACTTAACAATTCTAGTTACTATAGGTATACTTCAACGTTTACCAAAGTCTTAAACTTATCAAAGCCTATTCTATCTATATAATCACCTAGTCTTTCTTTCCTTTCTGCATTATTTTCATAGACATCTACTATTTTTTTTATAAATGATATTATATTATTATTAGGCACAGATAATGCTATTTTATCGCCAAGTCTTGGTTTGATACCACCTTTACCTCCTACAACTACCATCCAGCCTTTTCCACCACCTATAATTCCTATATCTCTTGTATGGCTATCTCCACAGCTATTAGGACATCCACTGACTCCTATTTTCAATTTACTTGGAAGAACCTTTCCGCTAAACATTTCATCTAACTGTGTTCCAATTCCTACTGAATCTTGAAGGCCTCTTTTACAAAAGTTTACTCCAGGGCAAATTTTTATACTTCTTATACAAAGTCCCCCAGCAGCAGCAGGTTTCATTTTTGCTTCTCCTAGGTCATTCCATGCCTTATCTATATCATTTTCTTTAAATCCAACTATAGCCATACGTTGAGCTGCTGTTATCTTTATAGCTTTTGCATTATACTTTTCAGCAACATCTGCTAATTTTCTTAATTGTTCTGGTGTAATTAATCCAGCAACAAAGTGTGGGACTATAGCATAAGTTTCCATATCTCTTTGGACTATAGCTCCCTTTTCTAATAAATCATTTTTCATTACTTCCACTCCTTTTTATATAAAGATTTTATACTAAAATAATTTATTTAAATTGTTATTAATACAAATATTAAATGATTAAAATTACATTAATAAAAATATAAACTATAGTATAATACTAGAGTCAATAGTTTTTTATTTTGGAGGGATATTATGAAAAAATATTATAAAATAGGGGAAATGTCTAAAATATATGATATAGGAAAAGATTCTTTAATTTATTATGAAGAGTTGGGAATCATAAAACCTATTAGAGATAGTAATGGGTACAGGCTTTACGATATAAGTAATGCATGGGAACTTAATTTAATAAAAGAACTTAGAGAATTAGATATTCCAATGAAAAGAATTAAAGAGTATTTAGCAGATAGAAATTTAGAGTCAACTAAGAAAATATTAAACGAAGAAATGAAAATATTAGATAACGAAATAGCAAGGTTAATCCAAAATAAGAATAATATAAAAGAAAGACTAAATACTATTGAAGAAATGGATAATGATTTAGATTTTAACAGAATTCGAATTGTCACTATAAAAGAAAGAGGTTTTTTAAAGTTAGGTATTGATGACATAAACGAAGTAAGTTGTATTATTAAAAAACTCCAACAAGAGTATAAAAGTTTATTTTACATATTAGGTAATAATAAAATAGGGGTTACTTATAATACAGAAAAAATATTAGAAAGTAATGAAATTTCATATAAAGATGCCTTTTATATAGTTAAAAATAATGAGCCTTACGATATAAAGTTAGATAAAAATAACTATATAACTTATACATATAAAGGAAGTTATGATAAAGAATTAATATATATAAATAATATTGTGAACTTTATAAAAGAAAATAATTATAAAATAATAGGAGATATTATAAAAATATGTAAGATAAATATACATGAGACTGGAAATGATGATGAGTTTATTTCAGAGATCCAAGTTCCCATTGCTTCATGTTAAAGATAATTGTTCTAATACAGAGAATGAAACAAAGTTTATACATGCTAACTAGTTCCATATCTAAATCTAAGTCATAAATTGAGTCAAAATGAAGAAAAATAAATTCTAATTTAACGAATAGAAATAATATTAATCTCAATTTTAGATAAGTTTTTAATTTATTATAGCAAAGTTCTTATGGGGATGATTTAAATGTTTAAAGATAGTAAACATGGCATTATATCTTGTGTATTGCTAATTAGTACAATATATTTAGTATATTCTATCATAGTAAATTCTTTTGATCAGGATAATATTATACTTGCTCTTATTACTACCATAGGATTTATCTTACTTGGAAATGATAAAAGGGATAGTAAATGTAAACAATACTGAGTTTAATATTAAAATATGCCAAAGAAAAAATATACAAATAGATAAATATAACTTAAAAATTTTGGCGTGACAATCAGGAAAAATATTTATATAAAGAAAATTTTATAAAAAATCTTTATATAAAATGTATTAAAAATAAGTAGATTTAGTAAAAAATAAAAAATTATTAAACGTATTAAAGGGATATATATTGATTTTTATAGTTATATAGGTAATGTATAATTGATTGTGTAAACCTAAATATGGATATAATTCAAATAT
>CAUWNL010000207.1:0-2841 GCA_963559995.1 uncultured Sarcina sp. | reverse complement strand
ATGGTGTCCGGGGTTCGATTCCCCGGTGAGCCACCAAAACCTCTGTTTTAAACAGAGGTTTTTTTAGTTTCTATATAATTGGAATAAAAAAATCTAGATGAGTATCACTCATCTAGATTTTTTTATAATATTTAATTTCTTAATTTTTTTAATATTAGATTTAAAATCGTTAGAGATAAATTTAAAAAAGCACTTTAATTTTTTAATATCATATTTAATACTTTTGTTCTCTTCATCATCATAATCATAAATTACTACGATGAACATAAATATTGCTAAATTTATATAAATATCTTTAAAATCAGCGATAAATAAATTTCCAATACCTATAAAATCTAAACTTCCTCCATAAAATATTTTGTCCACTAAAGAGCAAATTGATCCTACGATAATAAATAAATAACATAGATCAGTAAGGAGATTTTTATTATTTATATTATTATGATACCTATATATTTCAGTGAATAATAAAAGAGCTATAATATTTATTAAAATTAGGAATGTAAAATTTATATTAATATTAAAACGTACGTTTAGCCAGGATCCTTTAGTATTTATAATAGGATTAAAGGATAATAAATTAGTAATTATATTAAACTTTTTTGTAAAAAGAAAAAATTTAATGATTAATTTTAATCCTTGATCCAAAAAAAGGAAAAAGAAGAATAAGATTAATAATGTTTTCCTTTGCAATCCAGCTTTGTAATGTATGAATAGTTTAAAAAATAAATAGCTTAATAATATTAATAGTACTGATGGAATTATGGTTAATACAAGAAATTTAGGCATTGGTAATCTTCTAGTAAATAATTCGAATAGGCAGTATATAATCCACATTAAGGGTAAAGTTATAATAAATATAAACTTTGTTTTTTTCATATTTTACCTCCAATAAATGTATAAATAAATTCTAACATATATAAATAAGTAAATTAAGAGGAATTGATAAATAATTAAAGAATATATATAAATAATTTAATTTATCTGCACAGGGGATTTTTATGAAAAATTATATTAAAAATTATTATGATGATAATGTAGAAAATGAATGGAAAAGATTAGATGACCCATATAGTAGAATAGAATTTATTAGTACTATGTATATGATAAAAAAATATTTTCCTTATAATGGAAAAGTACTCGATATAGGTTGTGGTCCAGGGAGATATTCTATAGAATTATTAAAAGCCGGATTTAATGTAACGTTGATGGATTTATCTAGTAAGAGTATATATTTTGCAAAATCAAAGATAGAGAATTTAGGTCTTTATGCAGATAATTACATTTGTGGAGATGCTAATTATTTAAATGCTGAAGAAAATAATAAATATGATTGTATCCTTTTAATGGGTCCTATGTATCACGTTCAATCTAAGGAGACGAGAATATCAATATTAAAACAATGTAAAAGAATATTAAAAGATAATGGATTAATATTAATTACATATATTAATTCGCTTGGCGTATTAAAGGATAAGATTGCTCAACTTTCAGATGAATTTAGTAATATACACAATATCTATAAAGTTTTAAGTGGGGAAAATTATTTAGAAACTAGTAATCTATGTTTTACAACACCAGAGATAGCTTTAAATGAGGTTAAAATGTCAGGGTTTACTTTGATAAGTTATGCAGGTGCTGAAAGTTTTTTAAGTGGCCAATGGTATAGTATAACAAAGTATTTTTTAGAGAATAGACAAATATATATTAACTTATTAAAGATGGCTACAGAAAAATGTGAGGATCCTAAATTTAGGGATAGTGCAGAACATTTAATAGTAGTTGCAAAAAAAGAAATTATATAGGCAGGTGAGGGATTTATGTTAATTATTTATGCAGTATCAGATTCGATAGGGGAAACAGCAGAACAGGTAGCTATAGCTACCAAAAGTCAATTTAAAGAAAAAATAGATGTCAAAAGAATACCTTATATTAAAACACTAGAAGATGTAGAGGAGTTTATTAAGAGTATAGATTATAATAAAAAAATAATGATTATATCAACAATAATAACTGTAAATATTAGAGAATACCTAACGGAAAAATGTATAGAAAAGAGTATTAATATAGTAAATATTTTAGGTCCAACTATTAATATAGCATCAAGTATATTAGGTAGCTATCCAGATTATAATCCAGGGGCTATGTGGGAGACTGATAAAGATTATTATAAAAAAATAGAAGCTATAGAATTTGCAATACAATATGATGACAGTAAAGATTATAGAGGAATAAAAAATGCTGATATAGTACTTTTAGGATTATCAAGGACTTCTAAAACCCCATTATGTATGTATTTAGCTAACAAAGGAATAAAAGCTATCAATATTCCACTAGTTCCTGAGGTGGGAATACCAGATGAATTATTTGAAATAGATAGAAGAAAAATTTTTGGCCTTACTATTGATCCTATGCAGTTAATAGAAATACGAAAGCATAGGCTGGATAAGTTTCATAGGATATCAAGCAATATTGAATATGCATCAGATTCAAGGATACTAGAAGAGTTTGAATTTGCAGAAAGAATTATGAAAAAATTGGGGTGTAAAGTTATAGATGTAACTAAAAGAGCAATAGAAGATACAGCTCTTATAATTTTAAAAAGTATAAAGTAGCAAATAGAAAGAAATAAAAGTATTGACTTATGTAACTATAGATGTTAAACTATAAAAGTCGCTTGGGAAAATATAATCTTTAGAAAAATAACTTAGTAAAATAAATAAAAAAGTTATTGACAAAGATTAAGTAAAGTGATAAGATAAAGAAGTCGCCTGAGGGTGATAGGAAAAAGAAAAATAATGGTCTTTGAAAATTAAACAGATAATTTAAGTAAACCAGCAA
>CAUWNL010000206.1:0-2848 GCA_963559995.1 uncultured Sarcina sp. | reverse complement strand
TAAAAAACAGTAAAAGTTGAAAGGTAGGTGAATTTAGTGTAGTTTGGTATTTAAAATATCACTTAACACTAAAGATAATTATGGAATTTAAAGAATTAGAATACATTTTAGCCATTGATAAATATAAAAATATAACTAAAGCTTCTAAAAGCTTATATATATCTCAACCTTCTTTAAGTAAATATTTGAAAAATTTAGAGAATAATTTAGGCGTTAAATTATTTAATAGATTTGGAAATAGCTTTATGTTAACTTATGCTGGTGAAATATATATAAAAAATGCAAAAGAGATTATTGCTATAAAAGAAAGGCTTTTAAATGAACTTCATGATATTTCTGACTTTAAAAAAGGAAAGATAAACATTGCTTTTCCTTATACAAGAGGGTCCTATATGATTCCTGAAACAATTCCAAAATTCAAAGAAATATACCCTAATATAGAAATAAATTTAATTGAAAATCATTCATCAGATCTTGAGCACTTACTTTTAAATAGTGACGCAGAAATTGCTATTTTAAATACCCCTATAACAAACAAAGATATAGATTATATAAGTTTAGGAAATGAGCAAATGCTCTTACTTGTAAGTTTAAATCACCCATTATCTAAAAGATTTAAAAACTCACAGGAAATTTTTCCTAAAGTTGCAATTGATGAATTCTTAAATGATAGATTTATTCTTCAATATGAAACTCAAAGAACTGGTCAAATAGCCCAAAAGATTTTCAAAGACTCAAAATTCACTCCAAAAGAAATCTTTTATACAAGAAATTTTGAATGCTCTGCTAGATTAGTTTCTAAAAATTTTGGTGTTTGTTTTGCATCTGCAACACATTTAAAACATTTATGCCTTGAAAATGTAAGAGGTTTTTCTTTGAAAAATAACAATACTCTTTTTGAGTTGGTTGTAGCCTTTAGAAAAGGTACTTATCTTTCTAAACCCGCTAAAGATTATATTGAAATTTTAAAAAGTTCTATATAAATAACTTTTAAATGGAACTTTTTATCCATTTATTGTTATTAGCAATGCTTTTATAAGAAAGAGCAAAATTTATAGATTATTCTAATGCTATAATTATTAGTAATAATATTGTAATTATACCTAATTTTAGGATTTAGATATCATACTATATTTTATAGGAATGTTTTATGGAACATAGTTTTATCTATTATTGACGTAAGCTTTCCCTTTGCATATTACTTAAAACTAAACTTCCTAAAAATATGTTTAACAGTTTATACTAGCATTATTGAAATAGCTATAAAGCTTTAATATAATGTTGTTATATAATAGCTGGAAGGAGAACAAAAACTATGAATAAAGAAGAAGAAGTGATGAAAGGTCTAAAAGATTTATTAAATAAAATGGCTTGGCTTAATAAATTTAAAATGGAGGATATTCTTAAAGATTATAAACCTTCTGAGGTACATTGTATGGAATGTATAGGGAAAAATGAAAATTCTAACGTAACAAAACTTGCAATATCTTTATATATGACTACAAGTGCTGTGAGTAAATTAACTAAAAAGCTTATAAAAAAAGGTTTTATTGAAAATTATAAAAAAGATGATAATAAAAAGGAAATTTATTTTAAACTTACTGAGGAAGGGAAAAAGATTAATAAGATCCACGAGGAACTCCATAAAGAATTTCAAGAGAGAGATAAAGTTATATTTGAACAAATAACAGAAGAACAATTTGATAGTATGCTTAGCTTCATTGAAAAGTATAGCACCCATTTAGATGCAGAAATTAAAAAACAAGGTATAGATATTAAATCAGAATAGCAAAAGAAAAATACAGATAGCATAACATTATTAAGAGCAAGCTATCTTTTTTTTATATTTAATAATTTGTTGACAAGGACGTAAAATTGATATAAGATATTATTGCCTATGACGCAAAATAATTTTTGAAAGGAAATTTATATATGGAATTTAATGAATTATTTAAACAAATATCTCCTGATGACATAAGCGATAATGTATTTACATTAGTAAGAGAAGAGTTAGCAGTTGTTACATCTGGCAAATCTTCTACATTTAATTCTATGATAGCAAGTGGAGGGGGGTTAGGACTTATTTTTAAGAAACCTGTAATATGGTGTATTTTTAAAAAGGACCGTTATACTCTTGAAATGATAAAAAAAGAACATACATATACACTCTCCTACTTTCCAGATAAATATAGAGAACAAATTTTATTTCTAGCAAGTAAATCAGGAAGAAATAGTTCAAAGATGAAGGAAGTTGAATTAACAAGTGTACAAACTCCTTTAAATAATATATCCTTTAAAGAAGCTAGATTAATTATTGAATGTAAACTAATTCAAATAACAACTCCAAGTCCTAATGATTTTTATGCACAAGAATGTAGAGATTATATAAATAAGGTCTACAAAGATGAAAAAGACTATCGTGAATATGTATTTGGAGAAATAACTAATGTTTGGATAAAAGACAATAACTATTAAAGAATTAGCAAAGCCTTAATATAGTTTTACAGTATAACTTGAAAATATATTAACTTATAAATACTTTATAATCATATAATATAGTAAATTATTAAGAGGAAAAAAGTATTATGAAAGTTATAAAAAGAAGTGGTTCCATATATGAGCTTGATGTAGATAAACTAAAAACAAGTATATTAAATTCAGCTAGTGATATTAATGCTTTATTAACACAATCAGATGTTAAATTAGTAGTTAATGAAGTTTTATATATACTAAATGTTATTCATAAAAATGATAAACTACGTACTACCTCAACTTATGAACTTAGAGGAATAGTAGGTAATGTATAATTGATTGTGTAAACCTAAATATGGATATAATTCAAATATAT
>CAUWNL010000205.1:0-2876 GCA_963559995.1 uncultured Sarcina sp. | reverse complement strand
AAAAGAAAAAGTAAATATAATAAAATAACAGATGAGGGCAGAAATATTCTTAAGGAAAAAGAAGAAGAGTGGAATTTGTTTAGTTCAACAGTAAATTTAGTTTTAGGGGGAGGAAGTTTATGTCTTCATTAGGGGATGAAAAAATAAAAAACTATTTAAATAGTGTTTGTAGCTTAGTTAAAAATAAAAAAGTTCATGAAAATATAAAAGAAGAGTTATTAAGTCATATTGATGAGATAGTTGAGGATAAAATAACTCATGGTAAATCAGAGAGAATAGCCATAGAAGAGGCTATTACTCAGATGGGAGATTATAATATTGTAGGAGAGAAACTAAATAAAGTTCATAAAGCTACAACAGATTGGGTACTTTTATCTATGATGGGGGTCTTAATATTATTTAGTGTTATAACTTTGTTTAATATGAGGGATATAGCTACTTATTCATATGGCAATCCTTATTTTCTTATAAAGAAAACCATAGCACATGGAATTATTGGAATGATAATTGGATTTGTAGTAATAAGATGTGATTATAGAGTGTTAAAAAAGTATTCTAAAATTATTTATGGAATAGGTGTTTTAAGTTTATTATTACTAATAGTTATTGGAATTCCTGTTTATGGGGTTAAAACTTTTTTTATTATAGGTTCACTTTCAATTAACGTACTAGCATTATCTCAATTGTTTTTTATAATATCTTTAGCGAGAATATTTGAAAATTATACTTGGAATAGTAAGAGGAATATATTAGTTGGCCTTTTAATGGGATTTACACCATGTATATTATTTTTGCTAGCTTCATCTTTAACTAGTGTAGTAATTTATATAGTTGCCATTTCTATAGTAATGGTTACGTCTGGCCTTAGAATAAGATATTTAGCAAGTTTTATAGGTATTATAACTCTAATATTTATATGTTGGATACTTAATCAACCTTACAGAATAAATAGGTTACTAGAACTTTTTTCTTTTAGAGGTAATGATGTTAATGATATAATGTATGGATTTATTTATGAAAAATTAAATATTATAAGGAACTCATCAAAATTATTTGGCCAAGGAGGGCAAATAGCACAAAATTTATTACAAGAAGCTAATGGGGATTTTATACTAGTCTATATAATTTATAGTTTTGGTTGGATTGTTGCTATAGGGTTAATAGCATTAATTATAGGATTTATAGTTAGGATAGGTTTCATTGGAGTAAAAACTAAAGATAAATATGGAAAGCTAATAGTTGCTGGATTTTGTTCTATAATGTCTATACAGTTTTTATTAAATATACTAATTAATCTAAATTTAGCTCCATATTTTTCAATTCCTATGCCTTTTATAAGTTATGGTGGAAGTAATCTTAGAATAAATATTATAACTATAGCACTAATAATTAGCATCTATAAGTGGAGAAATACTCCTTATAGTGAGAAGAAAAATATAAAATTAAAGAAAACTTTTTAAAGAAAAAGTGGTTAGTATTTAGCCACTTTTTCTTTAAAAATAATATTTTTATTTATGATATAATTATAATAAATATTCTATTAAAGGAGGGACATTTATGGAAAATAAAATTATCGCTATAGAAGAGCACTTTGTAACTAAAAGACATTTAGAAGAACTCAAAAAATTAAAACCTTTAAAATATAGTCCTATGGAAGGTAGTTCTGATAAACAAAAGAAAATTATGGATGAATTCAATAAGAAATTATTAGATTTAGAAAATATCAGATTACTTGAGATGGATAATGCTGGGTTAGATATGCAAGTCCTTCAATTTTCAGGGCATGGTTTAGATAGAATGGATAGTAAAATTGCAAGTGATATTGCAAAGAAATCTAATAATGTATTAGGAGAGCTTATAAAAAAATATCCTAATCGTTTTTCAGGATTTGCTCAGTTAAATATGCAAGACTCAGAAGAAGCTGCTATAGAACTTGAAAGGTGCGTTACTAAATTAAATTTAAAAGGTGTAGTTATAAGTGGAAAGTGCAATGGACATTATTTAGACCATGAAAGTTTTGAACCAGTACTTAAGACATGTGAAAGGCTAAATGTGCCAATTTACCTTCACCCTGGTGAACCATCACAAGGGTTATTTGAAGAGTTATATGCAGATTTACCAAATGGAATAGGTGGCCCTTTATCAATTTCAGGTTGGGGATGGCATATGGAGAACTGTCTTCATAGTCTTCGTTTGGTTTTAGCAGGAGTTTTTGATAAATTTCCAAATTTAAAAATTATAATTGGACATATGGGAGAGGGTATTCCTTATTACTTAGACCGTGCAGATAAAAAAATGGCTTATGGAACAAGTCACCTTAAAAAGAGCATTAAGGAGTACTTCTTATCAAACTTTTACATAACAACTAGTGGATTTTTCTCAAATGAAACTTTAAATTGTGCTTTAGAGGTATTTGGAGCAGATAAAATTTTATTTGCCATAGATTATCCTTATAGCACTAATGAAGAGGGAATAGAATTTTTAAATTCAGCTAATTTAAGTAAAGAGGATTTTGAAAAAATATCTCATAAAAACGCTGAAAAGCTATTAAAGTTATAAATATCTTAAAGTATCTTTAAATTATTTTTTAAAGATACTTTGTTTATTTTCATGATTTAATGTATTATATACAATGTAATAAATATCTATTAAAATTATGTAATCAAGTTTAAAAATATATGTTTTTTAAAATAGATAGTATTTTTATATCATTTAGAGATTAGATTTATTTTAAAAATGTAAGACACTAATTTCCTATTAAAATATTCTTTAGTATTATATTAGGTCAATATAATACTAAAACATAGATAAAATATAAAAAGATAAGGTGAAAAGATAAATGAACGAATTAAAAAATATAATACATGATATAACTT
>CAUWNL010000204.1:0-3288 GCA_963559995.1 uncultured Sarcina sp. | reverse complement strand
CCTTGTTTTTCCATAAATATATAAAACTCTATTTTAGTTTTTATATTTAATTTAAGTTAAGGTTGAATATGATTTCATGATTTTATACTAAGGATGAATCTTAATATAAATTAGATATGTAATCTTAAATAGATAACGAAAGGATGTATATATAATGAATATTAAACCACTTGTTATTGGCGACCTAGTTGCTAGATTACCCATTGTGCAAGGTGGGATGGGAGTTGGGGTATCTTTATCTAACCTAGCTGGCGCCGTAGCTGCTGCCGGTGGTGTTGGTGTAATATCCTCAGCACAAATAGGATTCTTAGAAGAAGACTTCTTATCAAATACAGTGGAGGCTAATATACGCGCATTAAAAGAACATGTAAGGCTTGCTAAAGAGAAATCTAAAGGAGGTATAATAGGTGTTAATATAATGGTAGCTTTAACTAATTATAGCAAATATGTGGAAGCTGCTATAGAATCCGGCGCAGATATTATCATATCTGGAGCAGGGATGCCAACTATGCTACATAAAATAGCTAAAGGTTCATCTATTAAATTAGCTCCTATAATATCTTCTTTAAAAGGTGCTAAAGTTTTACTTAAACTTTGGGATAGGCATAATAAAATAGCCCCTGATATGCTTGTTATAGAGGGTCCTAAGGCTGGTGGACACCTTGGCTTTTCTAAAGATACTTTAGAAACTGATATAGAAAACTTCGACAAAGTTGTTCCAGAAATAATTAATGAAGTTAAAATATATGAAGAAAAATATAATAAAAAAATACCTGTAATTATTGCTGGCGGCGTTTTTGATGGTTTTGATATTGCTAAATATTTAAAACTTGGAGCTAGTGGGGTCCAAATGGCAACAAGATTTGTTGGAACATATGAATGTGATGCTAGTGATAAATATAAAAATTCTTATATAGAATGTAAGGAAGAGGATATAGCTATAGTTAGCAGTCCTGTTGGCATGCCAGGAAGAGCTATTTTAAATAAATTTGCTAAAACTTCAAAAGAAGGAAAGATTCCGGTTACATATTGTTATAACTGCTTAACTCCTTGCAACCCTAAGGATACTCCTTATTGCATAAGCAAAGCCCTTATAAACGCAGTAAAAGGTAATGTTGATGAAGGTCTTTTGTTCTGTGGTTCTAATGCTTATAAAGTTAATAAATTAGTTTCTGTTAAAGAACTTATGAATGAACTTGAACAAGAAATATTATCAGTTGAAGAATAATAAAAAAATGGATTCATAAAAATTATGAATCCATTTTTTTATAATATTTTATGTATAAGATCTGCTCCCTTTTTATATCCGCCTGCACATCTTAGGGATTCTCCTATTTTCTTAGCATTTTCTTTATAAGAACCATTTTCTAATATTTTATTTACTGCATCCTTTATAGATTCTGGGTTTAAATTTTCAATTAATGATATTCCAGCTTGTAATTGTACCACTCTTGCCGCAACCATGAATTGGTCACCAAATTGAGGTACAACAATTAAAGGTAAGCCATTATAAAGCCCTTCACTTGAACTATTCATACCACCGTGGGTTATAAATAGGTCAATTTGCTTTAAAACCTCAAGCTGTGGAACATAATTATATACTCTAAAGTTTGAAGGTATTGTTCCTAACTCTTTTATATTAATTCTTTTTCCTATGGACATTAGTATTAATAAATCTTCTCTTGAACCTAAAGCTTCAAAACAGTCCTTATAAAAGTCTAAATTCTTATTAGCAACTGTTCCAAGTGATATGAATATAACTTTATTCTTTTTAGGATTTTCTATTTTAAAATCTTCTAACTCTTTTCTATCAATCAAAGAAGGTCCTATAAATTCATAACTTTTATCAAAAGTTTCTGCAAGAGGTTGATAGTACTTAGATGTAAACACTAAATTCAAATCCATTTTAGCACCTAAAACAAGATCTTGTATATTAGGAACATCAATTTCAAAATCTCTTTCTAAAGCCTGTATATCCTCTTCTAATTCTCCTATTTGATCTTGATATTTTGTAAGCTCTGAATGCTTATTAACCTTTCTCATCTCATCTAAAATTTTCTTATTTAATGCAAATGTTGTTGAAAGTGATATAGTTTTTTTAATTCCTAACTCTCTAATTAATTTTTTACCTGGATTTACAACTGAATCACATACTAAATAATCAAAAGATCCTTTTTCTTTAAGACCTAAGCCTATTAAGTTTTTGTATATTCCAGTCATCTTTTTTAAAAGTGCCACTACACCTTCTTTATTATTTGGATCTACACTATATTCTTCTTCATATCCTCTAAATGTAGCACCAATTTTTTCTATTTTTTCTCTAAACTCTTCTGCTGATATATATGTTATCTCATCACCCTTATTTATCAATTCTGTTACCAGTCCAATGGTAGGGTTAACATGTCCATGTCCTGGAAAAACTAAAAACAATCCTTTTGCCATTTCATTTCACTCCTTAAATATAAATTTATTCACAATTTATTTACTAGTATATTTATACCACAAATAAAAAAATATATTTATATTAATATACCCTCATATTTCAATATAAATTAATATTTCTTTAATTCTCTCTCACTTTCGCTTTTTTTCGACAATGTTTTTTGTACCATTTAGTATTATTTTATGTAAACATTTAATATCAGTTGTACATTTTTTTAATTTATTTAGTATATTGTATATTTTAAAATTAAAAATAAAGGTAGAATATATTTCATTATATTCTACCTTTATTATGTTTTATGTACTTTTCATTGACTTTCTATATAAAAATCTGTCGTATAAAAATACTATAATTGCTCCTATAATTATAAGGGCATATCCTATGTATGCAATGGCCTGTGGTAATTCTCCCCAAACTGCAAGGGATATAATTGCAGCAAATAAAACTTCTGTATATCCAAATATAGATATTTCTTTTCCAGCAGCATATTTATATGCAATTGTTCCACAAACTTCAAACCCTGCTATGGCACATCCTGCTCCAAATAAGCATAATATTTGATGAAAATTTGGCGTAACATAATTAAACATCATAGAAGGTACAGTAAATACCAGAGAAACTAAAGCTAAGAAAAATACAATAGTTTCTGGACTTTCTTTTGCTCTTAACCCTCTTATTATTGTATAAGCTCCTCCTGATAATGCTGCGGAAACTATTACAACTATAGCTGGTACAATTGGAACACTTCCTCCTGGATGTACAATAAATAATATACCTATAAAAGCTATTACTATCGCTACTATTTGAATAATACTTACTTTTTCTCTTAAAAATATAAAAGAAAA
>CAUWNL010000203.1:0-3303 GCA_963559995.1 uncultured Sarcina sp. | reverse complement strand
ATAGATTTTTAATGCTAGGAAGGGATAAGAAGAATAGCTTTTTAGAAATGCTAAATTCAAAGCTTTTAGAAAATAAATTTAAGTATTGTTTCTATACTTTTATGGGAAAGGCGTTACCTATAATACTTCTTTTATTGACTATATATAATAAAAGTTTTGGTCCATCACTAATGTTTTTAATGATGGCAAATCTATATATATATGAAATGGAAAAATATAAAATAAATTCTAATGGAATTTCTTATTTAAGGGATATTCTTGATACATCTAAAAAAATATCTCATATTAAGGAAAAAAGATTAGAAACTTATACAGAAAAGTTAAAGGAGACTAATAAAAGGTTAAGGGGCATTGATAACAAGACCAAAGTGATAAAATTTATAAATATGTGGGGAAGAACATTTGAATTTTTATCTATACCTTTTTTATTAGAAGAAACAATGTATTATAAAGTAGCTCCTCTTTTAAGAGAGAGTAAAGAGGATATTTTAAGTCTTTATGAAACATTAGGAGAGATAGAAGCCCTTATTGCAATTTCAAGTTTTAAAATAAGTTTAAAGGAAAGTTATACAACACCAACTTTTACAGAAGATTTATTCCTAGAGATAACAGAAGGTTCTCATATACTATTAAAAAATGGAGTTTCAAATTCTATAAATATAGATAATAAGGGAATAATTTTAACTGGCACAAATATGTCTGGAAAGTCCACATTTTTAAGAATGGTAGGAATAAATATTATTTTAGCTCAAAGTTTATATTTTGTTTTAGCAAAAGAATATAAGGCACCTTTTTTAAATGTAGTATCTTCAATAGCTCCAAATGATGATTTAGAAAGTGGAAAAAGTTTTTATCTAGCAGAGGCTAAATCTCTTTTAAGAGTAATAAATGCTTTAGATAAAACTATTCCTGTATTTTGCCCTATAGATGAAATATTTAGAGGAACAAATCCTGTAGAGAGAATTGCAGCATCTGGAGAAATTTTAAGATATATAAATAAAAAAATAGTATTTCTATAGTTTCTACTCATGATAGAGAGCTTGTAGAAATATTAAAGGAGAATTTTGAGTTTTATCATTTTAGTGAATCTGTTAAAGATAATAAATTAAGTTTTGACTATAAAATAAAAAGGGGAGTTTCTCATACTAGAAACGCTATAAAATTATTAGAAGTTATAGGCTATAATAAGGAGATAGTGGAAAATTCGTATATTAAAGCAAGAGAGTTAGATGAGAAGATAGGGATTATAAATATTGTTAAGGGGAGTATAGAATGAAAAGAAGAGCTGTAATTATAGTAATAGTTATTGCTATAGGAACTATTGGTGGAGGCACGTTATTTATTACTAATAAAACAAACGCTATAAGTAGAAGTGAAGAGATAAGCGGTTTAGACAGGAATAGTGAAGAAAATAATGAAAACTTAGGTGATGAAAGTGAGAAAATAGAGAGTGGCAGAGAATTAAACAGTGATGAAAGTAGTAGGGAAAACAATAGTGAAGTATCTGTGATTAAAGATAGTGATTCTATAGATATAAAAGAAAACGAGGAACAGACATTATTAGAAGGATACGAAATATTTTATAAGGTAGAGGATTTTTTTTATGAGAGAAACTATGAAGAGGCTTCAAGATTATATAATACTATAACAAATAAAGAAGCATTAGCTAAAGTAGATTTTTTTGAAGAAGAGTTAGATTATTATATGGGACTTTATGATTATATAAATAAGGCTAAAGAGCTTTATGAAGCAGGAAGCTATGAATTAGCAAAGGTAGTTTTATATAATGTTACAGGAAGTAATCCATCTGATAAACAGATAGAATTGACAAATAATTTATTAAATAACATAGAAAATAAAATAGTCCAAAGAGGAGAAAAGGAGTTTACTTATGACCTTGCAGTTGAATATTTAAAATTATGGTTTAATTATGATGAAAATAATATATATGAGGATGCACCTGTAGAGATTTTGAGTGATGGGTCAAAGAGGTATTTAATACTAGTAAAGGATAAGAGATATCCAGAAAATGATGGATATTATTACTCTGTAGGTGAGGATGGAAGAGTTACAGGGGATTAATAAAATATAAAAATTTAATAAAAACACTTCTTTTGTTAAAACTATTATTAGTTTTTTAAAAAGGAGTGTTTTTTTATGAAAAAATATTTAAAAGAATTAAAGGTAGGAAAAATAGAAGTATCTCTTATGGTAAATAAAATTTTAAGTAAAGATGGGAGCATAACAGCCTATTTAGGGGATAAATCAGGAGATATTAGAAGCGTTTTTAAAACTGAAGGTATTAATATAAAGGTTGGGGATATTTTATCTACTAAAGGAACTTTAGGGGATACTTATAAAATAGATAGTATAAAAAAGATTGAAGGTGTAGAACTTAGAGATTATTTACCTTCTGTTGAAACTTCATTAGATGGTATTCTAGAAGAATTAGATAAAATATCTAAGGAAGAGTTTAAAAGTGAAGAGGCGAAAGCTTTAAATGATTATTTTTTTAAGGATGAAAAATTTATGTCCATGTTTAAAGATGCTATAGGGGGAGTATATCAGCATCATAATTATTTAGGAGGTCTTGCAGAACACACTTTAGGGGTTACGTATTTAACTAAAGTTTTTTGTGATAGGTACCATGCAAGATATAGAGAAGTTGCAATTTTAGGTGCAAAACTTCACGATATTGGTAAAGTATATGAAATGGACTATGATGGACCCTTTAAATATAGTTTAAGAGGAGATTTAGAAGGCCATATAGTAATTGGAATTACTATGCTTGAAGAGGCTTTTAAGAAAAGACCAGAGGTTTATTCTGAAGATTTTAAGGAAAGAATAAAAGCTATAATAGTTCAGCATCATGGAAAAGTTGAATTTGGTTCTCCAAAATCTCCAAATACTCAAGAGTCATATATAGTTCATTATGCAGATTATATAGATGCTACTTTAAATAAGATAAATATAGTAGGAAAAGACATTGAAAAGGGTAAATGGAGCGACTATGAGAGAAGAATTGAAGGCAGATTATTTATGTAAAAAAAATATTTAGTAGAACAAAAAATAGTATATCAAAGTATTAGGATATACTATTTTTATATTAAACACTAGTTAAAGAGTGTTAAGGATTTATAACGTAAATAATAAATATTTTTTATGTGATAGTTATATAAGAACATAATAAAATACAGAAATAAAGTGACAAACACTACCTACTATTATGAATATATGAAATATTTCATGATAGCCTAAATACTTAGAGCTTAATATTTTAGGCTTTATTCCGTAAATTATTCC
>CAUWNL010000202.1:0-3318 GCA_963559995.1 uncultured Sarcina sp. | reverse complement strand
AGGTTAAATAAGATAAAAAATATTATAAATTATATTAAAACACAATAAGAACTAAAGGGTATTTAAAATAAAATAATTATATTAAGAAAAGAGGTGTAGTTTTGAAAATAAAGGAATTAGTACACTCTATATTAAATTCAAGCTCATCATTAAATTTAGAAAAAGGTAGAATGATATATAAGGAAAGTATTATTAAAGATATAAAAGGAAAAAAAATTGATAATATATATCATATATATGGATCAGTTAAAGACGATAAAAAATTTTATAATACTCATATAAAATATGATTTAAAATATAAGAAGATTTTAGAATGTAGATGTGGCTGTGGAGAATTTAATGAAAATTATAAATATAAAAAGAATTTTTTATGTGAACATTTAGTAGCAACAACTTTTAAATTTAATGAATTAGTTGATAAAAAAGTAAAAAGTACATCTTCTTTAGAAGACAATAAAAAAAGTTTGATTTATAAAGGAACTAATCTTAATACTTTAATAAAAAATGTTTTTAAAGAAAAAGAAAAGTTATCTTTAGAGATATTTATAACATCTATAGAAAATTTTAATTTAAATTATTACCAAGTAGAATTAAAAATAGCTGGAAAAAGTGTATACTCATTAAATAACATTAAAGATTTTATATTTAACATTTTAGAATCTAATAATTTTAAAGTAAACAATGATTTTACGTATAATATAGATATCCATGAGTTTTCTAATAATGATTATGAGATTATTTATTTTATAAAAGAGTATTTAGAATTAAATGAAAAGGTAAATGATGGGCTAAATAAAAGATTTAAATTATTTAATGGAAAATATTTAAATTTACTTCCAACACAGCTTTATAGATTTTTAAATATCTTAGAGAAGAAAAATATAACTTTTACAAAAAATCTTGTTACATATAAAGTGAAAGTCCTAAAGCAAAGTTTGCCACTTAGTTTTACAGTTAAAGAAAAAGGTAGTTTATTGTTAGTAACAACTAAAAAGATTCTTCCACTTCCACTAAATGAAGACTTCAATATTTTTTTATATGATAGAAATATATATATTCCTAAGGCTAATGAACAAAGAATTTATAGAGAATTTTATAATATATTAAAGGATAAAGGAGTTATACTTTTTGAAAAAGATTTAAGGATTTATGAGTGTCTTATAAAACTATTAAAACAAATATCTGACAATATAAATCTAGGAGAGAGTCTATATAAGGCTCTTGGAGACATGTTAAAGACTAAATTTTATATAAAAAAAGATTTAGATGATATATATTGCTATATAACTCTCTTTTATGGGCAGGAAAAAGTAGATTTTTTTAGTAAAAATAATAGCCATTTAAGAAACAAAGAAAAAGAAAGACAAATTATTAGTGCTTTAGAAAGATTAAAATTTATAAAAAGAGAAGACAAGTTCTTATTTATAGGAGATGACTATGATTTATATCATTTTCTAAAAGAAGGAACACACATATTAAAGGAATTTGGAAGTATCGAATTTGCAAAGGATTTTGATAAGGGAACTTTATATAATTCAAGGGATATTAAAGGAGATATATCCTTTGTGGATAAGCAAATTTTATTTAAGTATGATTTCCCATTTTTAGATAGCCTTGAATTTGAAAATTTATTTGATTCTTTTAAGAATAATGAACCCTTTTATAAAACTAAAAATAATAGCTTTATAGACTTAACAGATGAAAAGGTTAGAGAGTTTTTAAATATGGCTATGGTCCTTAATATGGATGGTTTTAATAAGGGTTATATACAAATAGACGAAAACAAAGGTATCTATTTATTTAATAAATTAAAGAAGCTTAATATAGAAGTAAGTGGAGAAGAGATATTAAATAGATTATATAATGAGTTTGAATCTGTAAAAAAAGATGCTATAAAAATCCCTAAAAATTTAAATGCAACTCTTAGACTTTACCAAGAGTTTGGAGTTAAGTGGCTTTTAAACATAGCTAAGTTAGGTTTTGGGGGGGTTCTAGCAGATGATATGGGTCTTGGAAAGACTATTCAAATAATAGCCTTTTTACTGTTAGAAAAAGAAAAGAAAAAGAAATCTCTTATAGTTGTACCAACTTCTTTAATATATAATTGGATAGATGAATTTAAAAAGTTTGCTCCAAGTTTAAATATAGGGGTAATTTATGGTGAAACAAAAAAGAGAGAAAATATTTTAAATAATGAAAATGACTATGATGTATTATTAACAACTTATGGGACATTAAAGATGGATTATAGTTTTTATAAAGAAAAAGAGTTTGATTACTTCATTATAGATGAAGCCCAAACCATAAAAAATCCAAAGGCACAAATAACAAAATGTGTAAAAAATATTAGTTCTAAGGTGAGATTTGCACTGACAGGAACGCCAGTGGAAAATACATTAGTAGATTTATGGTCTATTTTTGACTTTTTAATGCCAGGATATTTAAAAACAAAGGAAGAGTTTGATGAAAGATTTAGAGGTAGTGAAAACCTAAAGGAACTTAAGGATTTAATAAGTCCTTTTATTTTAAGGCGTGAGAAACAAAAAGTTTTAGAGGAACTTCCAGAAAAACTTGAGAAAAAAGTTGTAATAAATATGGCAAAAGAACAAAAACTTATTTATAATTCTTATGTTAAAACAATTAAAGAAGCTATGAAGGCTAATAAAGGAAGTCTGTTTAGTCATTTAACAAAGCTAAGGCTTCTTTGTTTAGATCTAAGCCTTGTTTTAAAAGATTATAAAGGTGGAAGTTCAAAAATAGATGTGTTAATGGATATTGTAAAAGAGAATATAAAAAATAATAGAAAGATCTTAATATTTTCACAGTTTACAAAGGCTTTAGATATAATAAAAATTCATTTAGAAAACTTAGATATAAACTACAGTTATTTAGATGGAAAGATGTCATCAAAGGAGAGATTAAAAAAAGTTAAAGAGTTTAATGAAAAGGAAGATTCTAAAGTTTTTTTAATATCCTTAAAAGCAGGAGGAACTGGTCTTAATTTAACCTCTGCAAACTTAGTTATACACTTTGACCCTTGGTGGAATCCATCAGTTGAAAATCAAGCAACAGATAGAGCATACAGAATAGGACAAGAAAGTAATGTAGAAGTTTTAAAACTTATTTGTAAAGGTACTATAGAAGAAAAGATAGTTAACCTTCAAGATGATAAAAATAGTATTATAGATAGTATTTTAGATGAGAATATAATGAATAAGAATTTAAATAATTTAACCAAAGAAGATATATTAAATATTTTAAACTAATATTATGATTTGAAATATCTTTTATCTTAGAAAGATTTAAGAGTTAAGAGAT
>CAUWNL010000201.1:0-3359 GCA_963559995.1 uncultured Sarcina sp. | reverse complement strand
AGGAAGTGCTCAATTTACTCCTAATCAAACTCCAAACATAGTAAAAGATATTAACTCTAAAGATATATTATTTATTGATTTAAGACAAGAATCCCATGGCTTCATAAACAACTTAGCTTTTAGCTACTTTGGCGATTCAAAAATATTAAACTATGAATTAGACTCTGTAGATGTTTTAAAAAATGAAAAAATTCTTTTATCATCTATACCCCTTCACAGTAAAATTACTATCTATAAAAAATCTGGTAAAGTATATAAAACTTTAAAGGCAAAAACTATATCTAATGAAGAAAGTTTAATATTAAATTCTAATGCTAAATATTTGAGGCTTCCTGTTAAAGATGAAGGTATACCCTCTTTAGATATAGTTGATAATTTTGTCAATATTATAAAAACTAAACCAAAAGATTTACATATTCATTTTCATTGTGCCCATGGCGTAGGTAGAACAACTCAATTTATGGTTCTTTATCAAATTATGAATAACACAGATAATTTATCATTAAAAGAAATTTTAGAATATCAAATTAAAGAAGGTGGCGCAGACTTAACAAAAATTACTGAACGAGCTGAGTTTTTAAATAATTTTTATAAATATGTTGAAGAAAATAAAAACAGTAATTATAAAATTCCTTACTCTAAGTGGATTTTTAATAATAATAATTTATAACATGATAAAATACTAAAAATCTTTAATTTTTTTCATAAATCATATACAAAAAGACACATCTTATTTTATAAATATAATGTGTCTTTTATCCTTTTTATTTTTTATATATTACTTTTTCATCTATTTCAGAAATTGAGTTACATCCTGTAAGAATCATTGCTGATTTTAGTTCACTTTGAAGTGATTTAACATACTCTTTAACCCCATCTTTTCCACCTGCAAAAGCTGCTGTTACAAAAGGTCTTCCTATTAAAACCCCATCTGCTCCTAAAGCTAAACATTTTAGTATATCTACTCCACTTCTAACTCCACCATCTACTAAAATCTTAATTCTCCCTTTTACCTCTTTAGCTATTTCAGGTAAAACCTCAGCGGTTCCTGGTGTTTGATCTAAAACACGACCTCCATGATTTGATACGACAATAGCATCCATACCAGCTTCTACAGCAAACTTAGCATCTTCTACTGTCATTATTCCCTTCAATATAAAAGGAACATTAGTATTAGCTTTAAGTTCTTTAAGATCTTCAATAGTTTTAGGTTCAACATCTTTCCCATGAAGTGCCATAGTTAAAAGCCCAGCACCATCTATATCAATTCCAATGGCAAATACATTAGCTTCCTTTGACATGTTCATCTTTTCTATAATTACATTATTTTTTCTTGGTTTAATAAATACTATACCTTGTCCACTATGTTTTTTTAAAATTTCTAAATTAGTAACTAAGCATTCATCTATAGCAGTATCTCCAACCATTGGGTAAATTCCAGAATCTAAGCATCCTTCTATAACTGAAGTTATATATTCTTCTTCTGGAACTTTTCCGCCCATGTTAAGGGATGTTGCAGTTATTGGCGCTGCAAATATTGGCACACTCATTTTCTTTCCAAATAGTTCTGTTTCTGTGCTTGGATTCTTAGCATTATGTATTACTCTCATATTAATCTTTATATCATTTAAAGCTTTTATATTTTCTTTAAAGGAATCTCCTGTACCTTTTCCACCAACTCCTGGGACTTCACCAGCACAAGCTATTCCATTACAAAGCTTGCATACTCTACAAGTTCCGTTATATAACTCTCTAGCTTTTTTTATTTGTTCTTCTTTCATTTTAATACCACTCCTAAACTATTAAATATTAATTTTATTATATCAAATTAATTATAACTTTAGTTTTTTCTATTTATAAAATTCATTAAGACTCTATAAATAAAATCAGCTATTTTTTATAACATAGATACCTTTAAACATATCTATTAATAATTTTAGGTAATTCAGTTAAATCCTTTATTACATTACAAGGATTTATTCCTAATTTATCCAAAACTATATTGTCTCTATTTACCCATACACTCTTAAACCCAAAGTGAGTTGCCCCTGTTATATCCCATGTATTGCAAGACAAAAATATTACATCTTCAGGTTCCGCATTAAATTTTTCTGTAACAATTGAATATGCTTTATTTGATGGCTTATAATGTTTTCTCTCATCCACTGTTAATATTTCATGAAATTTTTCTAGCATTTCATTATTCTTTAAAAGTGGCATAAGCATGGAAAAATCTCCATTTGAAAATACACAAAGTTTTATATCTTTTCTTTTTTTAAGTTTATCTAATACATCTAAAACTTCCCTATACGGCTTCATGGTTAAATAAGCACTAAGTAAAATATTTTCTACCTCTTTTGTTAACTTAACATTATTGACTTCACAAGCGTATTGTAACGCATCTTTTGTTATTTTAGAAAATTCTATGTAATTATTCATAAGTTCTCTTAAAAAACTATATTCTAGTTGTTTTTGCCTCCAAGTAACACATATATCTCTTCCTTTTTCACCTAAACATTTTTCGCAAATATCACCTAATGAATAAACATCAAAAAGTGTTCCATAAACATCAAAAGCTATTATTTTCATTTTTAATCACTCCTTAAATCTCATCTTCTGTAAATACTTCTATCTTATTTTCTTTTAAAAGTTTAGTAGTTATACCATCCCCTGCTACTAATGTAGATGTAAAGGAACCATCATATATTAAACCATTTCCACAAGAAGGACTTTTAGCTTTTAAAATAGCCTTTTTGGCATTATTATTTTTTGCTATCTTTAATACCTCATTAGCACCATTTAAAAATTTTTCTGTTAAATTTTTACCTTCTTTATTTATTATTTTAATATCACCATTATCCTTATGAACTAATTCACAAGGAATTCTTGGAGTACCTAAATCACCTAACTCTTCTGGACATACCATAATGAATTCTTTATCTTTCAAAAACTCTATGACTTTCTTATTTTTATTATTATCACCATTATATTTACAATTAACTCCCAAAAGACAAGCACTTACTAAAAACATCCATTATCACCTCTTAAAAGTTTATATTTATTCTGAATATAAAAATATAATAAACACAAAATATTATTGTTAGTCAATATAATATCAATAAAGGAAGGGTGTATAACTATGGAAAAAAATGATATGAATCAAATAAAAAATAATGTTAATAACATGAAAAATGATATAAAGGATAGTTCTAAAATCATAAAAAACCAAATGCAAAATTCAGCTGAAAGTATTAAAAACAATGCTGCTGAAACTATGGGACATATAAAAGATGGTGCTACTGCTGCTGGTCATGATCTTGCAGAAGGCATTAAAGATTTTGGTAGTAATGCAGTAGAGG
>CAUWNL010000200.1:0-3397 GCA_963559995.1 uncultured Sarcina sp. | reverse complement strand
TATTATAGTCTTATTTTTAAATTATTAATAATAAATAATTAAACATATAATATTTTAGAATAAGAAATTTTATATAATTTTACATTTAAGGAGTGTTTTTATGGCTATAAAAATAGTTACAGATAGTACCTCATATATACCTAAAAGATATTTAGAGGAATATGATATTAAAGTTATATCTTTAAATATATTATTAAAAAATATAAATAGAAGAGAAGTTTCAGTAAATAATAAGACATTTTATGATGAAATGGAAGAAGCTAAAGAGTTTGCAGTATCATCTCAACCAACACCAGAGGAAACTTATAATGTTTTTGAAAGTATAGCTAAAGAAGGTAATGATATAGTAGGGATATTTATATCATCTGAAATGAGTGGAACATATTCAACTGCAAACTTAGTTAAAGATATGATATTAGAAAAATATAATATTAATATAGAGATAATTGATTCAAGAACTAATTGCATGCAGATGGGGTTTGTTGTTCTTGAAGCTGCAAGATTTGCTAAATTAGGAAAGCCTATAAATGAGGTTGTTGAAGTTGCAAATAATACTATAAAAAATAGTAGATTTGTTTTTACTCCTAATGTTTTAGATTACCTAAAAAAAGGAGGAAGAATTGGAGGGGCTGCTGCTCTTTTAGGGAATCTATTTCAAATTAAACCAATATTAACAGTTAGCAAAGGAAAAACAGAGGTTTTAGCAAAGGTTAGAACAAAAAAGAAAGCAATATCTACTATGATAGAAATTTTAATGAATGATTTAAATAAAAGAAAATTAGGTGGAGCTATCGTTCATCATATAAATTGTGAACAAGAGGGATTAGAACTTGCTAAGACCTTAGAAGCAAAGTTAGGTATTAATATAGAAATTCAAGATATAGGCCCTGTAATAGGTGCTCATGTGGGCCCAGGGAGTATTGGAATTGCATATTTTACAAAATAAATTATTTAGTATTTAATTAAAAAAATTGAACAAACTATATATAAAGTAGTAAATATATAGGAGGACTATTATGGCAAAGAAGGTTAAAATGCCAAAAATAAATGGCGGAATAATAGAAGAAGTTGCGAAGAATATCTCTAGTACTATAGAAAAAATTATTAAAAGATAAAATATATGTAAAAAGGTATGAAAAATAGTTTTTCATACCTTTTTTTATTTAATCAAAGAGATCAGAAGCTCTTTTAGTAATTATAGGTGTTTTAACTTTATTGTCCTTAGGATCATTATCCTTATTAGGATCTTTATTACTATTAGGATTATTATAGTTTGGATCCATAGGGGTAAAATTAGGCCAATACTGATTGTTATAATTAGGATTCATGTACATATTGTTCATATAAGCATTATTACATTGCTTAGGATCTATGTTTAAAGGAAAAGGCATATTGTTCATAGGAAGTGGCATTGATAGGGGATAAGGATAAACTTGAGGTCCTACACCCATAGGGTACTGAGGTTGTGGCATATTAATATTGTTTGTAGGCATTTGTCCTATAACAGGTCCAGGTTCTTGTGGTACCATCATGTTAGGCAGAGGGAATTCTCCTATAACAGGTCCAGGGCCTTGAGGCAACATGTATGGCATAGGAAATCCATTTGGCATAAACGCTACAGGAAAACACATTGAATTTTGGAAAACAGTAATTACGTACACAAGGGGAACCATAAGAGTATTATGGCACTTAGTACAATATACATACTCCATTTTTTCAGATTTCATAAGTACTACACAATGACATTTAGGACACACCATTAAGTTTTCTAATTTCATACAGTCCATTTTGGAATTAGAATTATTTTTATTATGCTTATTATCATGTCTATATCTTTCATCAGGATAAAATTCCATATATATCCTCCTAAAAAATTATCATTTTAAAATATTCTATGATAATTAATAAATAAAAATTACAATAAAAAGTTAAAAAGGAGATATATTTAATAAATCGTTAAAATAGCACATATATGTAAGAGAAAAATTAGCAAATTATCAATATAAATAGAAAAAAGTGTATATAAAGTTAAAAAATAAGAATGAGAGGTGTTAAAAATATAAAAAAAATTTTAGCTATTTAAAAATGGAAAAAAATCTGTTATCCTTTTATTGGAATAAAAGTGATTAAGGAAATGTAAGGTGGGATAATAAATTGAAGGTTATATTAAAAAGAGAAATTATATTAGATTATTTAAAAGTGACAATAGGGGTTATTTTAATAGCTTTTGGTCTTGAGAGTTTTTACATACCCAATAATATTGCAGCAGGTGGATTATCTGGTTTTGCTCTTGTATTGAATCATCATATACCTTTTTTATCAGTTTCAAATATAACATTACTATTTAATATAATTTTATTAGTAGGGGCTTTTAAAATAATAGATAAGGATTTTGGATTTAAAACCCTTTATTCAAGTTTTATTTTAACTATATTTATGAATTATTTTAATTATTTATATAAAGGATTAGGTTTAACTGATGATTTAGTTTTATCAGTTATTTTAGGTGGGTTTATTATGGCATCTGGGCTTTTTATTTTAATAAGGCATAATGCATCTACTGGAGGAACTGAAATATTAGCTAGAATTTTATCAAAGTATTCTAGTATAAATATATCAATAGCATTACTTTGTATAGATTTTACTGTAACAGTATTAGGGGGAATAACCTTTGGGCTTGATAAAGGAATGATAGCAATACTAGCGGTATTATCTGTTGGGTTTTTATTAAATTCTTTTATAAAAATAAACACAGTGATTCACGAAAAAAATGCAGTTAAATTATAGTAAAATATAGGTTGAAATATACAAATATTTCAACCTATATTTTTTTATTCTATAATACTTTTCTTTTAGGAATAAAGATTCCAAAGAAAACGCAGACTATTCCAAGAATTAAAAGGACTACAAATATATTGTGAACACCAAACAAGAAACCATTTTTTATCTGCTCTATTGTTAAGTTGAAAATATTATTTGTAGTACTTAAGTCATTTATGGTAACTCCATTATATCCTTTAGTTGCAAAGTATTTTGCAACTTGAGAATTTAGTATTCCACCAAATATACTAACACCAACAGTTTGGCCTATAGTACGTATCAAATTAAGTGTAGAGATAGACACCCCTCTGTCTGAAGGGTCAACAGAATTTTGAACAACTATTAGAGTTGAATTTATTATTCCTCCAAATCCAAATCCCATTATGAACATTGTAACTATTAGTATATAAATAGGTGTTGAAAGATTTAAAAAGTTAAGAACTATAAGTGTTAATAAAAGTATTATTATAGCTACAAATATGCAAATTTTTTCACCATACTTTACAAGTGTTTTTGCTAGAATAAATGAACTTAGAAACCAAGCAAAGGATAGTGGAGCTAAAAACAAACCGGATGC
>CAUWNL010000199.1:0-3615 GCA_963559995.1 uncultured Sarcina sp. | reverse complement strand
AATACAGATTTAGATTATTTTACTGAAGATATATTTTTAAGTAAAGTTTCTTCAAATTTAGTTGCTCACAGAACATCACAAGAACCAATTAATTTTAAAGTAGGTGATAAGGTTAAAATAATAGGTAATACTTATGCTACAGGTCAAAGTATACCGTCATGGGTAAAAAATAATGTATATACTATAGAGCAAATAACAGATAATAAAGCTTTAATAAAAGAGATTTTATCATGGGTATATATAAAAGACATAAAATTAGTGTCTGATGAACAAATTTATACAGTACAATCTGGGGATACTCTAAGTGAAATAGCTGAAAAATTTAATACTACTGTAGGAAATTTATGTAAAATTAATAATATAAATAATCCAAATTTAATATTTGTGGGTCAAAAAATAAAAATAGGTTAAGGTACTATGTAGTACTCTAATAGGTACTAAGTAGTACCAGTACAAGGTACTATATAGTACTTCAATCGGTACTAGATAGTACTCCATAGGTACTAAGTAGTACTTTATCGGTACTATATAGTACCTAAACAATAACTAATAAAAAGAACTATTTAAAAAGAACTATATAACAACAACAGGAAGTGTGTAGTGGTTTTTAAGTAGTTTAGTAACATTTACTATTGCGTTGTAACGCTACTAAGCGTATAATCGTACATATAAAGAAGAATTAAACATTTTGGAGGTGCCTTTAATGGCAGTAGTAAATAGAAAGAGATTATCAACATCTTTAAGTCATGAACATTTTGATTTTTTAACAGAAGTATGTGAAGACAATATGCAAAAGCAATCAGTTGTTATAGAAATTGCTTTAGACCTATTAAAAAAGGAATTACATACTAAAAACCTTTATGAGATTATGAAAGAGAACAGCAACAAATAAAGCTGTTCTCTTATTTTTTTGCCTATTTTACCTTTCTAAAAAATTTTTAAAGTTTTTCAAAAAGTACTTTACAGTAACGTTACTATATGGTATTATAAGTACATAAGATAAAAAAACGTCATCAAACGTTACTTAGGGGTGAAAACATGGGATTTGAAAATAACTACTTTAAGAATACTAATAACATCTTTAATCTAAAACTTAAACCAAATCAATTTACAATTCTAACATATCTAATCAGATGTGCTAATAACAAGAATACTTGTTACCCATCTTTAAATAATATCTATGAAATGTGTTGTGTTAGTAAACAAACAGTAGTTAGAACTTTAAAAGAACTTGCTACACTAGGTTATATCAGCATAGAAAAAGATAAACATAATATCTATTTCATTCATTATGATGTAATAGAAAATACAAATGCTAGAGAAAAATCAGTATCATGTGAAGAAGCTTTAAATTCTACAGATGATAGCGTAGTTCAAGAATATTTAAAGAAAAATCAAATTACCATTGAAGAAGTAACCCATGAGCAAAATGAAACAGAAATTATTGCTAATGAAACAGGTCTTGAAACTAAACATATAGAAGAACTTTTAAAAATAGATAATGATATAGCAAAAGTTACAAGTGCTATAAACTATGCCAAAGAACATAATCCACAAAATATAATAGCTTATGCAAAACATACTTTAAAAAACGGTTGGTATAGTAATAAGACTAATAATGTTTCTAATAGTTCTAATTTTGCTAATTTTACTCAAAGACAGTACGACTATAATAAGCTAGAAGCACAACTTTTAGGATGGGATAGTTCAGATGATGATTATGAAATTAATATAAATCAATAATAACAATAGGAGAATTTTAAATGAAAAATAATTATTTAGAATACGTAAAAATGATAAGAGATACACTTAATGGACAAAATATCAACATTAGTGATGAAAGCTTTACACTGTTATATAAAGAGTGCTATAACAAATATATGAAATACTCGCAATTTAATTTCTATGCAAATTTAGATAGAGAAATAATAACTAATGCTATAAAATTAAAAATCAAAAAAGCTTTAAGGACAAGCCAAAATGAATGGATAACAGCAGAAAAAATAATAAAAGATAGTAAATTGGATTTACCTCTACAATTCATAGAAAGCTTATTATTAACTAGAGTTGATAAAACAGATAATACTAAAGTAATAAGAATGCAAGATATTTTAGAAAAAGAAGATAGCAAAAAGATAAAATCAAATTATCTTTTCAATATAAATAATTTAAAAGTGATATTTTAGGAGGAGTAAAGAATGAGAAAAATAGAAATAAGTTATGAGATTAATAAAATGGAATTAATGCAATGGTCAGAAGAACACTTCAATTTTTTTAGGGAATATGATATGGGTTGGGAAGATATATTAAATGAATTACTAACTGATGTTATAGGAACTATGGAAAACGAATATGAATTAGAGTATAGAACATGAGAAGAATACAACATTACAGAAAAAATTTTGTATACTTGCGTATATACTACAGAAAGTACAAAGAGTTTAGAAGAAATGGAGAATAGGTTAGAGGAATTATTAGAACGATACAATACTGAAAAGATACCTTTTACAAGTTTTAGTATTGGTGAGTATGAGCATTTTGATGAAAAAGAATTTTTAGATGAAGAAGAATAAATAAAATTTTAAAGTAACTTATTAATATTGAAAGATATTAATGAGTTATTTTTTTATAATTTATTGCATAAAATTGACCATTGTATTATAATATAAAAAAGTTAATGACGTGTACAGAAAATTATATATTGGTAAGTTCAAAAGTTGATAAAAAGCGGGTTCTAGCTATCAAAAACGGAACTTCTAATGAAATGATGGGACTTATAGGAATGGGTAACAACCCAATGGTTGGAGCTACTGTTGCTGTAGCAGTTGCTGTAGAAGAAGCTTTAAATAAATAATATTATCAATACATTTTTTAGTACAGTAGTCTTAAAATATATATAAATAACCACTATACACGTCATAAATTTATAAAAGATAAAATTTATGACGTGTATAGTCTTTTTTATAGCAAAAAATAAATTGAATAAAAAGATGAAGTATTAATAAAACAAATGTTATAAAAATAAACAAAAGAAAAGCAAGAACACGAAAGATGGTGAGGTGTTCTTGCTAAGAAAGGGAAATTAACAACCCTTTAAAAGAAAAATTAAATCATAAAAGTAATAGAAGTTCCTTTATATGTGAAGGATGGATTAAAACCGCAAAACCCATTCCTTGGTTATATTATAACATAACAAATAGATATTTCAAGAAAAAAACGATAACATTATTAATAAAAAGATATTTAAAAAAATTACTTGACAAAAGTATATAGATAATATCAATTTAAAATTAGCCTAATAATTATTTTAGTGATTTTAACATATGTTAATAAAAGAAACAAATATTAAAATAAAGAGGACAATATTGAAGTAGCGCTTTAAGAGACGGTACACATTATTTAGTGAAGAAAAACTTAGTGTGTATCATCTTTTTATTATAAGCTCTGTTAAATTAAATTGTTGACATGAAACATAAAAAAACAAGATAGACCCACTACCTTGTTTTTCTTTTTAAACCTATTTCCAGTATTAGTATATATAATTACAAAAAGTAATGAACTATATACTAATATAAGTGCAATATTGTATAGTATCTTCATCATTAAAATATCACT
>CAUWNL010000198.1:0-3617 GCA_963559995.1 uncultured Sarcina sp. | reverse complement strand
AATATATTTGAATTATATCCATATTTAGGTTTACACAATCAATTATACATTACCCAAATAGCTTTTAAAGACTCAAGTATTGTAAAGTTTTGCGATGAATTTAATCGCTTTGTTATTAGAATATCAATAATAGGAGAACTTAGTAATAAAATTTTAGAAACTAATAGTAATATTCTAAATGAAGATATTACTTCTTTTATAAATAAAGAAAAAAGGAATTTTAAAATCTTAATAAAATATAATAGTGAATCTACTATGAAAATTAGAAGTTTCATTGAAAATTTAAACTGTTTCATAAAAAAAGGAAATATAAGATTTTATGAAGATGATTTTGAATATGAGTATATATTAGGACAAGAAAAGAAAGATTCTCTAAAAATAATATGCATGCTTACAGATATTATTGATTTATGTAACTTAATATTGATTAAATAACTTTAGTTATATAAATATTTTAATTAATCCCACCCAAGCGCTGTCTTTCTAACTTTTCATAGTCATAAACTCTCTGTGTAAAGTTATGAAATCCAGTGTTTGAATTTATATTAGAAAGAGTAGAATTAAACTCATTTGATAGTTTATGCCATCCATTTTTTATGGAACTTTTGGCATAGGCTATTATGCTTTTAGCTTTCTTTTCTTTTGCGTATTTTAAAGCATTTATAGCCTCTTCAATAGAACAATTCATATCTTGTGCTATTTTATTTTCTAGGATTGTTTCAGTTATAACTTCATCAACCTCAAAGTTTCCAAACTCTTCTTGATTATTATCTATATTGTTTTTATTAAAAAAGGATAGAGTTTTCCCTTGTTTTTTATTGTTTTCATTAGAGTTATTATTTTCTAGTCCAATTAAAAATTCTTCTATATTTTCTATGTAATATTTATTATTTTTGTTTTCTCTATTAACCTTTAAAAGTTTCATTTTTTCAAGCTTTCTAATAGCTGAAATCACAGTATTGTTACATGAGGCATTAACTTCTACAACTAAGTCTTTCATTGATGGAAAAGCATAACCAAACTTACAGTTATGAAGTTCAAAAATATATTCCATTATAACTTTTTGAACTAGTTTTAGTTTTTTAGTCGTTAAAAATTGCTTAAACTTTAAAAAATCCTTAGTTATTTTCATTAATTTCACCTCCTAATAACATGTGCAAATTTAGTATAGACATATTATATAATTACCATCCTATATTTGCAAGGGTATTTCTAAATAAAAATGGTAATTTAAACAAGTTACCATTTTACTTTTCACATTTTATAATATTTTTATTTATTTTATAGGTGTTCTTAATACCTCCCCCCCCACCTAAGATCCTTTCTATGTAGTTATTTTCAACAAGAGTGTCTAAATATCTAATAAGCATAGACCTATTAGTAAATCTAGTTTCAGCCATAAGTTCATTACTGCTCATAGTAAGTTCATTATCTTTATCAGCTAATTTTATTAATTGCATAAGTAAATAAACCTCTTGTGGTTTTAAATTTGCATTATCTAAGACTTCTGCTTTTATAGTTAAATACATGATTTTTCTACCTTTCAAATTAGAATAAACAACTACACCCAACCTACATTGATTCTTTATGCTTTTAATATGGCCTAGTATAAATTTCATACCTTATATAGCTGTAAGTTATATATAAAGCTTAATAATATATATAGTAGTTGTAATAAATATAGAGTATAAATTTTATATCAAAAAAGGTTTCATAGTATAAAATTTACATCTTTGATTATTAACCCTAGTATAAATTTTATATTAATTATTTTTAAATATTATGTATATCTTCTGTAACTTCTTTATAACCATTACATTCTCTAAGTGTTCCTAAATCAATAAAAACATATACAGAATCATTTAAAATAATACTAAGTTCATCTATTTTTCCACCTCCAATAAAAAGAATTAACCAAATTTCATTTTCTATATGTAGATTTAACAGAATATATAATAAATATTTCCTAAGAAAGATTCTAAAAAGTTTATTCAAGGGATGCTTTTCAAGCTTACTTAAAGACTTATGCAAAAGGATTAAAAGTTTTGAAACTATAAAATATAATCTATTTTGTGATTCTATATAACTTAATAAAATAATTTCATTAATTTTGAAATAAAAATAAATTAATATATTTTATATTATTGGGCTGAGATTAAAGATAATTAGACTTGTCTAATTATTTAAAGGCAATGTATTTTATTTTGTGTATTCTAAAGATTAGCTTTGCCTAAATACAGAGAAAATATTACCCTTTATAGAATGTCAACACCAGCCCTAAAGGCTGTTAATTACAGTGTTTACATTCTATATGGGTAATATATAATACACTTGTAATAAGCTAATCCTTTTTCATATAAATACACAATTTAATGCACATTCTCTCTTTAAATAAATTTTCCCATAATAATTTCATCATAACAAGTACCATCTTTAAGTTTAAAGGCATGCTTTATATTTCCCCAAACCTCAAATCCATTTTTCTCATATAATAACTTTGCTTTAATATTATTAGAAAACACTCCAAGTTCAATTTGCTTATAGCCCATCTTGACTCCTTGATTTAATGCTTCTTTAATTAATATATTACCTATGCCTTTATTCCAATATTCTTTTTTAATTGAAATACCTAAAGTAGCTCTATGTTTAGTTTTAATATGATTTTTTATACATGTAAGACCAGTACTACCTACAAGTTCATCATTAATAAATGCCGAAATTAATATATCCTTATCGCTTTCTAAAATATTTGTAATAAAATCTATTTGTTCATTAATATCCATATTGACTTCCTCAGGATATTTCCCCATAAAATAAGTTTCCTCTGATGTAACTTTTAAATATTCAATAAATTTATCTACATCATGTTCTTTAGGACTTCTTAATATACATATATCACCATTTTCTAATAGTACTTCTTTTTCATCAAGTATCAATATTAGATCCTCCTTTGATAAAACTTTATTTTATTAACTATATTACTACATCTACTATGGTATTTATAGCTGATTTAATTGAATTAATAGTTAGATATTTATCTATTAATTAATTTTATACATTAAATTTTGGGTATTATGTTGAATATTATAAAGTTTAGGACTATACTTTTAAAAAGATTTGATAAGGGAGGATTTAGTGAGCTATATAATAAGCAATCTCACTAAGCTATAATTATGAAATTAAGTTTAAGTAAATTTACAAGTGAAAATGCGAAAGAAATTTGTAATTGGAAGTATAAAGGTGAATATGCTATATATAATTATCCAGACTATAATAAAGTAGCTAATGAAAAATGGGCAATTACAATAAAAGAAAAAAGGGAAAATGAATTCTTTTCTATTATTAATAATTATAGAGGTTTATGTGGATACATAAGACTCCAAGTTAAAGATGATACTATTTTACTTGGAGTAGGGCTAAAACCTACTTTATGCGGACAAGGTTTAGGAACTATAGTTATGAAACTAATTAAAGAAAAATGCCAAGAATTATATCCTAAAAAAAATATTATCTTAGAAGTAAGGACTTTTAATAAGAGAGCTATTAAATGTTATGAAAAAGCTGGATTTAAAGAAATTAATAGATATAGTAAGAATACTCCAATTGGATTTGGAGAG
>CAUWNL010000197.1:0-3715 GCA_963559995.1 uncultured Sarcina sp. | reverse complement strand
ATTTACTGAAATTGGTGTTAAATTCTTTAAACCACTAGATGTAACTACAAGTTCCCATACTGTTCCATTGGATGTTGAAATAGGTTTAACTGTTGTTGCACTAGATGAGTTAACTGTTGTATAGCTTACAGAACCATCAGAGACACCATTTGGAGAACTTATTTTAATAATATCACCATTTTGAACCTGAACTCCATTTAAAAGGCTTTGTATAGATTCCATTGTATCTAGTTCTGTTACTGTGCCAGTTTTTATAACTTCTCCACTACTGTTTAATAAAGAAACCGTCATAAAATTAGAGTTTGTACTGCTTTCCCAATTAGGTTCACTTTGTTTTGATGTAAAACTTAAAGTATCATTTCCATTTAAACTAATATCCCCTAAAGAAAAGTTACTTGAATTTATTGAAAATGTTTCATTATTTTCATCAAAGGTTGGATTAATGTCTACAGTAACCTTATTGCTATTACTCTTATCTCCATTTTTAGCATAAACTGTTGCAATATTTTCTCCACTTACACTATTAAATGTAGCAGTAAATACTCCACTACTATTACATGTAAAGTTATATGTATGATTATCATATTCTACATATACTGTTGCATTTGGGTTTACAATACCACTTAAAGTAATTTTATCTCCTGATGCAGTTGGCATTATCATAGTTGGAGTTACAGTAGTGTTTGCATAAATACTAAAATCAGTATTTTTAGGCACTAGGTTTGTTGTTCCTGTACTATTGTCAATTACATATTGTATAAGTTTTTCATTAGTAACCTTATATCCCCACATATCAAGAGAAGGTATTATATTTGTATGATAAAGTTTAGCAAAGGCATATGGTAAGAAGTTCATTCCACTAAAAGGTAAATCATTATTATAAATCTCTTCTCTATATAATGTATTTATTTTTGGCATGTAGTCTGGGAAATATGTTTGAAGTAGTTGGAAGTAGTAAAGCCCATCTTGATATTCTGCTATATAGTTTGTAGCTGGATTACCTAAATAATAGTTTTGGAATATAGGAAGTATATCGCTGTCTTCCATTTCTGCTCTATTATTTCCCCAAAGCCATGTTGATGTTCCTTGGATTTTTTCTTGTGTATCCATAGTATACATATTAGAGTAAACTTCACATCCTAAATAAGAATCTGCCCAACCTGGGTCAAATATATGTCCAACTTCATGGAACATTACCCATCCTGCGTTAGTTAAACCTTGGTCAAACATAGAAGGGATACAGCTTGTACCACCACTACCTGTAAACCACCCATCTCCAGCATCACCATTTTGTGTTGTAACAAAAAAGAAGTTTGTATGGAATCTGTTTATAGGCTCTGTTGCATCTTGTGATAATCCATTTAATTCATTGTCTGAAACAAAGGCTTCATTATACCAGTTTACAGTGTTTGCTGCATTAAAGTTTGAACCTAATGAACTTGCATAAGGAACATATATTCTAACATGATTTCCAATTATTATTGCACCGTAATTTTGATTATCTCCCTCATTTATTTCATTATCAAAAGTTGTACTATTATTTGTTGCAAAACTTGCCACGGTGCAGTCTGTTCTGTTATCAAACACAGGTATTTGTCTGTAAGTTCCACTTAAAGTAGATACACTTACATTAAAGTTAAATTCAGTAAACTCATTAGCATTTTCTAAATCAATATTTCCTGTATCTAATATTAATGTTCCAGGTGTTGTTACATCTATTTCTGTTTTAGTATTCATTTTAACTGTGCCTAAAGATACTAATCCATTTCCATCTTGCACATAAAGCGTAGCTGTTCCATCTATGTTATCCCCTGTTATATCAATTGAAACTTCTCCTTTTGTTACATATTCAATTGGAATTGGCTCATAAGATGTTAGTGCCATACAATCACCTTTTGTTGCTAAAGGGGAACTTGGGCTTATACTTCCATCCCTGTGCATTTCAAAAGTATAAGTTTTTGCATTACTTGTTCCATTTTCATAAACAGTAATGGGGTATGTAGTTACTCCTGCACTTGATGTAACATATATCTTTATAGGAGTTGTAGAACTTAATCCACTTGGAAGAGTTATTTGCGTGCTACCACTAGAATTTATTTTATATGTATAACTATTATTATTTATATCTAAGGTTAGAGTACTATTGGCATATGTACTCACATTTAAAGTATTACCAGTTACAGTAGCTGTAGGCTGAGTAAACGTCTCTAATCCACTTTTAGTTATTTCATAAAATGCAGTATTACTAGATAATTTAGAAGAAGAATTAGTTAAGCTATTATCTAAATACATAGGTAAATCATTAGAGACAACTTTTATATAATCTCCATAAGAAAAAGATTCATTGTTCCAATCATTCATAAATCACTTTCAGTACTTGCCCCTGTATATGTTTCAGTTTTTATCACATTTCCTTGAGAATTATATAGTGTTACAGTATAAGCTGTGGAATTTTGAGCCCCTGAGAAGTATGTATTACCATAACTTTTAATGTTAAGTTTATTAGTGAATTGATTAAAACCTATGCTAACCACGTTATAAAAACTTCCCCAAGAACCTTGAAGTATTAAACTTTGATTTTGAAGTGCATAATTATCTTTATTTAGCTGTAAAGTAGTACTTACAAAGCCTGTATTGTCACAAAAAATGCTTATATCAGTTGATGGGGTTGGGTCACTACTTAAAGTTATTGGAATAGAAAATTCTCCATGACTATTTGCTTGTGTACTATAATAATTTGAGCCTATCCATATATTTACTAAATCATTAGGAGTAGTTGTTCCAGTTACATTTATATTTTTATCATTTATATTAAAATAAATAGGGTTAACTTTTAAGGAATTACTTAAATCTTTTAAGCCATTTTGAGTTATTTCAACTTGAAGAGATGAACCCATATTATAAGATGATTCATTGTTAAAATTTGTTATAGAAAGGTTGCCATTTGAATTACTAGTTATATCAATAACATCGCCATAATTAAATGTCATCCCACTTAAATCCTCTTCTAATTGATTCTCAGAATAAACACCACCCTTAAAATCAATAGATTTAATTTCTTTACCTTGGCTATTATATATAGTTACAGAAAGAGATGTTGCCCCTGTATAATAAGGATTTGTTTCAGACCAACCACTTGTAAAGGTAAGTGTTTTACTTTCAGTATTAAAACCTATAGTTCCTAGTGGTTGGCTCCAAACATTATTAATATCTATCTGTTGATTACTTAAAGTATCACTTGTAGTTGTTGAACCTACACTACTACTATTTTGGCTTTGTGCAGTCCCACTAGATAAGGTATTGCTAGATGTTGTACTAGCTAATGTAGTTGTTAAATTTTTTAAATCATTTGAATTTTTACTTGAATTACTTAAAAATATTTCATTTACCACATTATTTTGAATAGCATTTACAGCAGCTGGAGAACATAAAGCGCAGCTAGATGCAATAATCATTAATAAAAAAATTCTCTTTTTTCTCATAATAGCCTCCTAAATTTTGCTTTTATAAAAAAAGTATTAATAAATATAATTAATTTATTTCATAGCTACATATAATTTAAATTTGCAAATTTATAGTATAATATAAAAATTACTCTTAATTAAGGGTTATCTTATTATCAAATATTATAAATTTAAAAATAGTTTTAATTTATAATATTTATTTAAACAATGTTAATATAGTCACTAATTGTGATTATATTAACATTATAACA
>CAUWNL010000196.1:0-3721 GCA_963559995.1 uncultured Sarcina sp. | reverse complement strand
TCCCTGTATTTAGGCAAAGCTAATCTTTAGAATACACAAAATAAAATACATTGCCCTAAAATTAAAGATTTTATTAGGTATTTTATCTTCACAAGGAACACTTACCTGACATTTACCACAACCATATTTCATTATCTCTTTATCAGACACCATATAATATTTAGAAGTTTCAGTTAGGTATTTTTTACATAAAACATGATTTTTAGCCTCATGTAAATTTCAGTATCTTTAATAGCATTTCCAGGACATCTTCTTATACAAACATTACATTTAATACAATAATCATATAAACCTTTATAAGGACGTTTTGTTGTTTCTATTTTTAGGTTAGTAATAACACTTCCAAGTCTCCCAGCCATTCCTTTAGCTGTTATTAAACCTTTTGACATTCCAAAGGTCCCTAATCCACATATATATCCTTTATGCCTCTCAGACCAATTTTAACTATAATCTCTTACCATTTTAAATCTATTATCTATAGATGGTGCTATACCATTATAGCCATGCTCATTTAGATAACCTATTATAAAGGTTGCAAATTTATTTAGTATAACTTGTCCCTCTATTCTCCCTTGACCCCATTCATCTGAAAATTTTGTTTTTCTTTATTAGCTATTCTAACTTCTTTAGTAAAAGGTAAAAAATATGATATTACACTTTCACAATTATTTAGCCAATTACTTGGTAGCATATATTGACTATTAACAACATCATCATTCTTTAATGTATTAAATAGCTTGTCCTTAGCATCACCAAAGGCAAAAACAGAAGAATTCTATGTACTTTTCTTGAAAAAGGTTGATATCTATGTATGTTTTACTCATTTTATTCTACTCCTTTTCTACTTCGTGTATATTTTATTATAACTTTACTATGTAATTAAAATTTAAAAAAGTTTTACAACATATATAACTATTCCAATAATCAATGATATTAAACATGCTGCAAGGGCTATTTTACCTAGTTTTTCATTTGTTTCATCCTTTTTAAGTATAAGAAATCCAACTATTCCAAATCCAACACCTAATATAGGAAAAAACAATATAGGAGTAAGGATAATACCTATAATTCCAAGAATAAGTGAAATTATTGAGTTTTTTTTTACTTCTTTTTTCTTTAGTCAAATTTATCAACTCCTCTACTGATATTTTATCTTTATGTACTAGCTATATCAAATTCTTTAATACCTTTACAGCTAATTTAATAAATTATTTTATTTAATATTTTATATACCTTAAATATAAAGCGAACAATTATTTAATAAATAAAACTTAAGATAAAAAAATAATAACCTTTACTAAAAATTTCATCAAGTAGAATAATTTTTTTGCTTTTCGATAAAAAATAAGCCTGTAAAATTTTTATAGGCTTATTTATAACTTCTCTATATACATGCTTTATTTTTAATGTATGCTTTTTAAATATGTTTTCATTATTGCTTTTTTAAGTTCTTTTTAAGTACTATCAATCTTATCTTATCATAACTTATTCCATTAGATACTTGACTTTTTATTGGATTTAATTTTAAATACCCCACCCTTTCACAAGCATTTAAAACTTCTTTTTCTTCTTCTTCTGTAAATAACCCTGTAAAATCTACATTAAAATCTAATTCCTCTTCTGAAATAAATGTTTCTATATGTCCAATTATAGTTCCTATAGTATTTCCTCTCTCTATGGCTACTTCCTTTAAGTTTTTACCTTCTCGTAACATATTTATTGAAATCCGATATGACTTTTCCTTTGTACTTTTAACTACTCTTTTCTCTTTTGCTTGTACAGTCTTTTTGTTTGATTCAAAAATAAATTCTACATCTAGATTTTTTTCATATATATATTCTTTTATCTTTTCAATAAATATTTCTCCATATTTTAAAGCTTTCTTTTCTCCAACTCCACTTATATCTAAGAATTCTTCTTTAGTTTGTGGCATTCTAGTACTTAATTCTTTTAATGTGCTATCTCCAAAAACTAGGTATGGTGGAACCCTTTCTTCATTTGCTAAATATGCTCTAAGACCTCTTAAAATAGAGAATAAATCATTATCTGTTTTAAGCTTCCTAGCTTTCCTAGCTTCTTTAAATAAAACTTTTTCTTGTCCCTTTATTATTTTAATAGAATTCTCATTAAGTGTTACAACTGGGAACTCCCCTCTATAATTTATATAACCATGAGATATTAGAGTGTTTATAAAATCTTTAAGTTCATCTTTAGTGTAATTTTTAACTATTCCATAAGTAGTTAATTTATCTAATCCTTGCTCTATAAGTTTTTTATTTTTTGACCCTCTTAAAACCTCCACAATTACTCCAATTCCAAAAGGCCTTTTCATTCTATATACACAAGAGATAACTTTTTGAGTATCTATAGTTTTATCTATAAGTTCACCTTCAAATAAACAATTACTACAATTATTGCAATTTTCTTCTCTCTCTTCTCCAAAATAATTTAATATGTATTTTTTATAGCAATTATTTGAATAAACTAAATCAATGATATTTTGAAGTTTTTCAAGTTCATTCCTTTTTCTAAGTGAATTTTGGGTACCTGTTTCTATTATATATTTTTGAGTTTGCACATCTCCTGGAGAAAATAATAAAATACATTCTGATTTTTCACCATCTCTCCCTGCTCTTCCTATCTCTTGATAATAGCTTTCTATATTCTTAGGCATATTATAGTGAATTACATACCTTATATTAGGCTTATCTATTCCCATTCCAAAGGCATTAGTTGCAATCATAACATCTGCTCTGTCATATATAAAATCCTCTTGATTTTGTTTTCTTTCTGTGTCAGAAAGTCCTGCATGATAACTTAATGCTTTTATATTATTTTTATTTAACGTCTCACATAGTTTATCAACATCTTTCCTTGTAGCACAATAAATTATTCCACTTTCACCTTTGTTAGCTTGTATATAATCTAAGATATAAAGATTTTTACTCACACCTTTTTCTATTGTTAATTTTAAATTTTCTCTATCAAAACCTGAAATAAATATCTTAGGCTTTCTTAAATTAAGGCTAGTTAAAATATCTTCTCGAACTTCCTTAGTTGCAGTTGCTGTAAATGCTGTTATTACTGGTCTTTTAGGTAATGCATCTATAAAACCGCTAATTCTTTTATAACTACTTCTAAAATCATGTCCCCACTGTGAAATACAATGTGCTTCATCAATTGCTATTTGACTTATATTTATTTCTTTTATTAAATTTACAAAGTCTATGCCATCTAATCTTTCAGGTGCTACATAAAGAATTTTTATATCCCCAGTTCTTACTCTAAAATAAACTTCTTGAATTTCTATATTAGAAAGGCTTGAATTTATATATGCACTTTTGATACCTAAAGAATCTAAAGAGTCTACTTGGTCCTTCATAAGAGAAATTAATGGTGAAATAACTATAGATAAACCTTCCATTGCTATAGCCGGAACTTGATAACAGATAGACTTTCCACCCCCTGTTGGCATTATAGCTAAAACATCATTTCCACTTATAATCTCATTTATAATTTTTTCTTGATCTTTTCTAAACTTTTTATATCCATAATATCTATTTAAAATTTGATTTATATTTTCCAAAGAAACACTCCTTTATATAGATCTTGTATACAACAAGTATAATATTGTCTTTTGAATTTTTTCCACTTTTACTTTATATAATCATTTTAACATATTTATTTTATTTTCTATATATCTTTATATTAAAAAAATTTT
>CAUWNL010000195.1:0-3912 GCA_963559995.1 uncultured Sarcina sp. | reverse complement strand
TACTTTTGTCCAGTAGTTTTTTTTAAAATATTTTTTTATTATTAATGTTATCGTTTTTTCCTTGAAATATCTATTTTTCATGTTATAATATAGTCAAGGAATGGGTTTTGCGGTTTAATCCATCCTTCACATATAAAAGGACTTCTATTACTATTACATTTTAATTTTTCTAAAAGGGTCTTAAATTTCCCTTTCTTAGCAAGAACGCATCACCATCTTTCGCGTCCTTGCTTTTTCTTTTGTTTATTTTTATAACATTTGATAAAATATTTTCTAATCACTATGTATTAGTAATAACAAAATATATTTACGCAATAGCTTATCATTTTTACATCTAATTTTTAAGCAACAAAGTAAAAGTATCCCCCTAAACCAACTTAATAATTTTTATTTCTATGATCTTCTTAATGACTCATAAGGAAAAAGATAATTTCATTAAGGGTAATCTTTTCTTAAATCAAATTTTATTTTCTTTTTATGTCCCTATGTGAAAATTAAAAAGAGATAGACCTATGAAACATAGTATCTATCCCGCTTTGAATATTAACTCCACTTATTCATTATATTGTCCCAAATTATTTTCTAACGAATTATCTATTGTATAGAAAATAACTTATTAATATCCTTTAATACTAATGAGTTATTTCAAAAAATAAATATATATTTTTACTTATTGTTATATCTTTATTAGAAAAACCTAAATCTATGAACGGTACTTTGTAAAGACCGTTAGCATCAATTGACTTTAATTCTAAAATATCTACTCCATCTTTAAATTCATGTAAATTATTGTTTATTAACTTATTAATCTTTTTTAATTCTATCTCATGTATTTCAGCTATACTCTTAGCTAATATACATTTTTTATCTGCTCCAAATCCACCACTTAAATTTTACGACTCTACTCCCATAAAATTTATTGTCCCTTTTACTTGTAATTCTTTTGTCATATTATCCATCCCCTTATTATATTAATCTATATTTTTTAATTCTTTTTATATTATTTTATACTCACTAGCACAACTATCTATTGCTTTAGTTAAATTATAATTTACAAAACCAGGACAATCTAGTATCACTAACATCTCATTACCATAAAAAACTAAAATATTTTTTAAATTTACTGAATATGACATTATCCTCTACTAAATCTAATACTAACACTTTGATAATCTATTTTAGAATTTTCTAGTTTTATTTTAGTTTTACTATTACATATTAATTTTTCATCTTTCTGAATCTCTATTAGATTGTTTCTAACTGTTAAAGTTTTTGTACTTACATTATTTTAAGCAAGAAAGAAAAATTTTAATAAAATATATATTTTTTTCATAAAGTGCACTATTAAAGAGATTTTTCTTTTTAGGCAAAAGACTTACAAAAATTTTTATAAATAAAGTTTTCTTTCTCGCTTATTTTTAATTTTTTGTTTAAAACGGTATTTCAATTTCTTTTCTATGCTTCATATGTACTGCTTTAACTTCTTCTTTAATAATCTCTTTTGATTTTGTTTGCTTAATTGGTATTGTTACTTCAAATTTGTTACACTTAAATTTTCTATTAACTTCTATATTCTTCTTTAAGTTCTCTAAGTCAGCATAAATTTTTATTAAGCCTTGATTTTCTAAAAAACTTAATCTTTTCTTTACACTTTTCAAAGTACCGTCTGTTGATTTTATTTTAGTTACACTACATATTGTAGATAAATACATATAATATAATTTATTAATTCCCATAGAGGTTAATAATACTAAGGAATAATACAAATGTACAATCTTTGATTTTAACATATCTTCTCTGTTTAAATTATCATATTCAAATCCTAAAAGTATTTTATTTGGTATCGCTACCCTAAATTCTTTTTCTTCTTTATAGTCTTTGATATTTACTATATTTATCATTTTATCTATGATTTTTTCATATTACTATAAATCTTATTTATTAATTTTCTTTTATTTAAAAAAATATTAAAATTAAAATCTTTTAACAATATATTATCCTCTTAATCGTCACATATGTTTAATAAATAAATATATGTGACGATTTAAAAAATAATTCTTAAATGAACTTTTACTTCATATTTTCTGTATACTTTTGTCAAGTAGTTTTTTTAAAATATTTTTTATTATTAATGTTATCGTTTTTTTCATTGAAATATCTATTTTTCATGTTATAATATAGTTGAAGGTAGCTAAAAAACGAGTAAATAATTTTTTTTCCTATAAAACAACGGTTGTTTTTTGCATGAAATGTTGTTTTTGTTTGACAAATTTATTCTTCTTTTTTTAACAAGAACGTAAATATTAACATTGCGTTCTTGTTTTTTGTTTATTTTTATAACATTTGAGAAAGAGTTGTTAATTTCTATATAATTTTTCTTTTCATATTGCTTTTTTATTTTTTGTTATAAAAAAATAGCTTTATAAAAAATGCTTCTTTTACATTCCTTATAAAACTATCTATTCGCTACCCTTACACTTATTATTAATAGCTAATTTTAACTTTTGTCAACCTGTTTTCCAGCACAATTTTTAAAAAATAAAAAATCATACTGGATTAATTCTAATAGTAATTTTTACTATAAAGTTAATAATTTTGTTTTAGCTAAAGTAAATTCTTCAGCTGTCAATATGCCTTGTTCTTTAAGTTCACCTGATTGTTTTAGCTTGTCTATAATTTCATCTTTAGAGCCACCATAAGAGCCTTTAGAATATGATTAGTTAGTTATAACTTATTATATAAACTCTTACATTGTCTTTTACATCTTATACAAAACCTTCATTAATAATTTTTTAAATTTATTTTTTCATAAGGTAGATTTAAATAATTTTAATAAAATAGCAAATCCACGCTTACACGGTGGTTAAGGTAATCTTATTATATTTATATTATTATTTCTCCATCTTATGTACCACCTAATAATTCAATTTTAAAATTATGTAGGTGTATGGATAAATTAAAACAATAAAACCTAATAATAAAGCCGTTCTTTAATCATAGTTTTAAACAAATAATTACCCTCATATAATTCATTTTTAGATTTTATGAATATGCCTTTTAAAAAACTCAAATTTTAAGAAAAATAATAAATATTACATTATAATTTGTTAATTATTTCTATATTATCATATAAAGATATTGTTTCCTTCCTTAAATTCTGTAATATATCCTTTTTAAGATTCAAACTATCTTCTCTCTTAATAGTATTAATAATATAATTTTCAATGTTCTCTTTTAAATTTTCTTTGCCATTAAATACATAAAAAATATCATTAACCATAAAGCTTATTATTACAATACTCAAAATAAATATAAATAGTAATAGTATATACATACATTTCAAAAATTAAAAAAATAACTCCTAAACCCACTATAATTAACGATATAAATATATATATTTTATTATTTATCAGATTTTTTTATTTACTATGATAATCACAAATATTTATTCCATGTAAAGTATCATTAAGTACTCCAGAAATATAACTATTAGAGATATACTTAAAGCTGTATAGTCACTTGGGCTGAAAATATTGTTCCTCCCTTAGTCTTTATTAATTCATTAAAGTTAGACATAAATATTGGGAAAATTATGCCGATAATAAGTAAAATTGTAGACATAAAAATAAACATTTTATCTTGTTTTGTTATTTTTGATTTCATACTATCCTTCCTTCTGTTCTTAAATAGAAAACACCTTTAGAGAAATTATACTGTTTTATTACTATAAGAGTAAAATATTTTTATACTTTACAAAACTGTTTTATTAACTTTCTTTAATTTGCTCTTTATATACAAACGCATAGTATGCTATTATATGTATGTAAAATTTAATATTTAAGGACTTTTGTATGAAACATAATATTATCTAAAAAAAAAGATACAGGCTAAAAAAGCTATTCTATTAATTAA
>CAUWNL010000194.1:0-3928 GCA_963559995.1 uncultured Sarcina sp. | reverse complement strand
TATGAATAAACGAAATCTATAATGTTTTTTCAAGTAAAAGTAATTTATTATAGTTATTTTATTAACACAGTTTTTTATAATTAAATTTTTAACAAATATTTTTTACTTTTAATTGAAAATTATATATTAAAATCAATATTGTAATAAAAAATCCATAACGTATTATAATGGCTTTTTATTGAATCATTATAATATATTATGGACATTTTTTTACAGTTTTTTTTTATTTTTTTAATCACTACTTTATTTAGGATTTATCTTTTCATTTGCTTTTTCTTAAGTTTTTTGTCTAAATATCCAACCATAAATGGACAAAGTATAGCAGATACAATTATAGAGGCTGCAATTTGAGTAGTTGCTGAAGTTAAAAATGGTGCTAGTGCACTATCTGCGGCAACTACTGCAAGAGGCGTAGCCAATTGATTTCCTGCAGTTGTACCTATAGCAAAATTAACAGCTTTTTTCTCCCAAAATATAGCATGTAGATAATAGTTTACAAATCCTGTTATTAAAACAACAGCAATTCCAAGTCCTACTCCAGGAAGTCCTGACTTTATAATATCCCCAAAATTCATACCTGCCCCTAATGCAAATGAGAAAAAGGGAGTTAATATATGCTTTCCTGATCCTAAAAACTTTCTAAACTCTTCATCTAAGTTACCAATTATAAAGCCTATTACTATAGGTATTATTACAGCTACCATTGACATTATGGGAATATTTGCAAGACCACTTGCTCCTAAGGCTATCATTGTAAAAAATGCACCTGCACTTAGTGAAATAATAGCTGTCGCTCCTTGATCATCAGAATCACCATAATCCTCTGCTAATGCTACATAAAGCCCTGTATTATTACAAGCAAAGGCTGCCATTAAGGCCATTGTAGATATCCCAAAGATACCCTTATTCCCGAAGAAATGGCCAACAACTAATATTATTATAAGTCCTACAAAGAATTTACTCATTAATGATACAAATCCTTTAAGTAAAGGTCATCTTGCCTGATTATATTTTATTTGCGACCCCATTATAAATAAGAATAATGCAATTAAAGGCATTGCACTATCTTTAAATAGTGAAGTTGTAAATCCTCCAATCTCTAATGATTGTGGTATAAAAGTATTAACTATAGCACCTAAAATTAATGGAACAACCATCATTCCTCCTGGCACTTTTTTCATTGTCTTTAGTATAGGAACATTCATCTTCTTCTCCTTATTAATATGTAGTATTTTTCTATAAATATATGTTTGAATTTTACTTACTTATATTACTTTGGTCTAACCAATTTGTAAAATATAAAATAACTATTATTATATAGTTATTTTATATAAAAAAAGCCATATCATACAAACAATAAAAAATTTAAATACAGTATTTAAAATACTTTATTGTTTGAGATATAGCTTTTATAAATCATTATATATATTATCTCTTTAGCAGTTTATAATGGAAATTTTTCTTTAATTAAATTATTTTATTCCTAAAAGTTGTCTTGTATGTTCTGCTACCATTTCTGGAGTCATATCTGTTCTTCTTGCAACTCCTGTCTCTAAAGCAGCTTTAGCAACATATGACGCAACAACTGGAGCTATTCTAAGGTCTATAGCAGCTGGAATTACATAGTCTGGAGTTAATTCTTCTTCTGAAATTAATTCAGCTATTCCATAAGCTGTAGCTATTTTCATTTCTTCAGTTATATCAGTTGCTCTAACATCTAAAGCTCCTCTAAATATTCCTGGGAATGCTAAAAGGTTGTTAACTTGGTTTGGATAATCTGAACGACCTGTTCCTGCAACTAATGCTCCACCAGCTTTAGCTTCATCTGGAAATATTTCTGGTACAGGGTTTGCCATAGCAAATACTATAGAATCTTTAGCCATAGTTGATACCATTTCTTTTGTTAATACTCCTGGTGCTGATACTCCGATAAATACATCAGCCCCTTTTATAGCATCTGCTAATGTACCGGTTAAATGTTCTCTATTTGTTACTTTAGACATTGCTTTTTGAGCATCATTCATCCAGTCTTGGCCTTCTTCTATTATTCCAAAACGGTCTACCATTGTTACATGTTTAGCTCCTGCACTCATAAGTAATTTAGCTACTGATATACCAGCTGAACCTGCTCCATTTACTACAAATTTAGCTTCTTCCATTTTTCTATTAGTTACTTTTAAAGAGTTTATTATAGCTGCTAAAACAACTATAGCAGTACCATGTTGATCATCATGGAATACTGGTATATTCATTTCTTCTTTTAATCTTCTTTCAATTTCAAAACATTCTGGTGCCTTTATATCTTCTAGGTTTATTCCACCAAAGCTTGGTTCCATTAATTTTACTGTGTTTATTATTTCATCAACATTTTTGCTGTTTAGGCATATTGGGAAAGCGTCAACACCTGCAAAAGTTTTAAATAAAACTGCTTTACCTTCCATAACTGGTAATCCTGCACCTGCTCCTATATCTCCAAGTCCAAGTACTGCAGTTCCATTTGTTACAACAGCAACCATATTTCCTTTTGATGTGTATTCATATATATCATCATAATTTTCTTTTATTTTAAGACAAGGCTCTGCAACTCCTGGTGTATAAGCTAATGATAAATCTTCTTTAGTTTTTACTGGTACTTTAGATATTACTTCTAATTTACCTTGATTATCCTTATGTAACTTTAATGCTTTTTCTTTTACTGATAAATTTTCACTCATTTTTAAAGCCTCCTATGTATTTTAAATTTATTTTAAGTTTATTTTAATCACTGTTCCTTGAATCCATCTTATCACTTATTTAGACAGTGTGTAAAATATAAAAAAATTATATAATAATAGATTTTATTTATGGATTAAAGTGTTTATTATAAATACCATAAATATTTTTAATATTCTTAAATATATGTATAACTTTTTTAAATAAGCCTATAAGTGTTTTATAAAATCAACAAATTCTCTTTGTGCTTTTGTTATATACTTATTCTTATTCCAAGCTATAGCTATATTCACTTCAATAGGATTCTCCATAGAACGACAAACTATATCTTTATTCCTTATAGCTATAGTATCTAACAAAAAACTTACTCCTATACCACTTGATATTAACGTGCAAATACTTTCTATTTGGGTAGATTGGTATATTATATTAGGTTCAAAGTCATGTTCCTTACATTCATTTAATATTCTTCTTCTTATGTAATTTCCTTCTTTTAATAAAAGAAATCTTTCATTTTTAAGTTTATTAAATGGTATGCTATTCTCTTTAGTTAATGGGTGTTCTTTAGGTAAACATAAAAGTATTTCCCTTGCATTAATAGATGTGGTTTCTATACAGTCGTTTTTATGGGATTGAATTATAAGTGCCAAATCTATTTCGCCAGCTTCTAAAAGTTCAACAGTTTGTAGGGAGCCTACTTCAACTATTTCTAGTTCTACACTAGAGTTTTCGCTATAATACTGAGAAAATATTTTAGGAAGCATATGAAATCCTATAAGAGGCGGAATTGAAACTTTTATAATTTCTTTCTTTGCTTCTTTAAAATCACTCATTTCTTTCTCAACATTATTAACGCTATTTATTATTTCATTAGCTCTCCTATAAAAAATTTCTCCCTCTTTAGTTAAATTTATATTTTTTTGTTTTCTTTCTAAAAGAGTTACACCTAAATTATCTTCAAGTTTTTTTATTGCTATTGTTATTGATGGCTGAGCTACATGAAGTTTATCAGCAGCTTTTGTAAAACTTTTCAAATTTGTTACCGTAATAAAATATTCTAGTTGTCTTAATTCCATCTTTCTTCCCCCTTTTATAATATATATTTTAACTAATACTAATTACTTATTAATCATAAAATTTTTAGGTTTTATACTAATATTAAGTAAATACTGATAAGATTATATCTTAAATAAACGAAAAAATATTTAATTAAACT
>CAUWNL010000193.1:0-4013 GCA_963559995.1 uncultured Sarcina sp. | reverse complement strand
TTTTCTTATCCATTTCTTCCCCTCCATTACCGTAAATTAATATATTTATTTTTATTAAAGATTTAATATTATAACTATAATTCTGTTTTGATTTTAACAAACTATTTATTATTGTATCTAGCCTTACCCCATTTAAAATTTTATCAACTACATATTTCTCCATATAGATAGAATTTTTACTATCTATGTTATAAACAAATTGTACGCCTCTATAATCAGGTATTGCCTTAAAGATTTTAATAGCTTTTTTTCTGATATATAATGTTTCATAATAACTCTTTGATCTATCTTTTACAATTACTTCAACATCAAAATCGACATATTCATTTGATCGTTTTATTTCACTAAATAGTTTTTGTCTTGAATTCTCTTCGCCAGCAATTAATTCATTACTTTTTAAAAGATTACTTATATCGCAATTATTATTTATAAAAAAACTTTCATAAGATTTAGAAAAAGCAAAGGGTATAAAATCAAAAATATCATCATCTATAGATTCATAAGTATTAAAATTCCAATTATAAGATATACTTTTGCTTTTTTTTGGAACATCAATATAGTAGTTTAATAGTCTGCATACCTTTCCTTTAGCAGTAAAAAAAGAATTTTCGTTTATAAAATTAGAATATAAACTTTTTCCCCTTCTATATGTTTCTCTAATAATATTGATCCTATTTTTATTTATTGTATTTAATATAAGTTCTCTATTTTCATCTGAATAAGTAATATTTTTCAAAGTAGATTTCATAACTGAATTAGCTTTTAATTTTCCATTTATTATGTCTACTTGTTCTTTAGTTAACTCTTCGTTTTCTACTAATAAATCTTTAACTACTTTATGATGCATTGCTTCCTTAAAAAATTCTTCAACAAATAATAGATAATTTTCTTCCGTTATTTTTTTGCTATTATATTTTATTACATCATCTTCTATTAAATAATTTCTATCAGTATCACCTTTGCCCAGCAAAAACTCATAATACTTAATTAATCCAACTATAGCTGCGTTATATCTCCAATCAGAAGTTTCTATGCTATAATCGAAATTTTCATCCTCAATTTTCCTCTTCATTAAATCTAATCATCTCCTATGCTAAGTCTAAAAGACCAAATCCTTGTGTTCTTCTAAAACCTATTCCACTTTGCATTAACACCTTTAAATCATCTACATTACCTTTTAATGCAAACACTCCCGAAAATGCATTTATAAACATGAATTGTTTATTTGTTTGATTTTTAAATTCATCTATCTCTTCTTTTATAACGTTTTTTTTCATATATCTAGGCTCAAATATTAATCTTTCTTTTAGCCCGTATCCCCTATAACTTTCTAAAAATATATTAGATACATAATTTAAACCTTCTTCAAACTTCTCTTTATCTTCTATACTTATGCTTTTTCCATTTATATCCCTTATATATATCGGAGATAACGTTTTACACTTTATTATATTCGTATTAATAGCTTTTTCCTCTAATAATCTTATATTTAATAATTTAAAACTATAATTTTTATATTTGAACTCGCCTTTATTTTTAAGCTTTATTATACCATTAAAAATAGTTAATCCTATTCTATTTGAAGGAGTACTTATATTTATTAATATATCTCCATTAACATCAATATCGTTTTTATTAATCTTGAAATCGTTAATATAAATACTAAAAGCTATAGGTTTTATTTTTTTATTTTTCTTATCTCCATAAAAAAACATATCATTAAATAATTCCTCATTTTCAATTTTTATAGCAGCTTTAATTAAGCTCATTCCAATATTTCTGTTACTAATAGGAATTTTATTTTCTAATGGCTTTAATGCAATTACAAATCTCATTCCAACCTCCTGTTAATTAAATGAATCTTCTTATATTGTAATACTAAATATATAAGACAACAATATCTTACAATAACTATTAATGATAAAATCCATATTATGTTATTTATTAAAATTAATTTAAATACGTAATTATATTATAGGGTTAAATAAGGACTTATATCGTCCCCATTTAATTTTACTTATAATTATTTATAAAATTGTTTATTATTCTGCAAATGGTAGACCTATTCCTATTAAACTTTCGCCCTATATTTGCTTTATTTTTTTCTCCATTATTCCAACAATTTATTATAAGTTCTTTTTCCTTTTCAGTTAATCTCTTTTTCATATGTCACCTTTTTATATACATAATATATAAGGTTAATCAATTAATCAAATTTTATGGCCTGTTGTTATTGTTTAAATTAAGCTGTTAAGTCTTATTTATATTATTTATTTTTAACTTCCTTACATTTTCTAGTTATTTATATAATTAATTATAAAAAAATAGGCAAAAGATATTATTCATATCTTTTGCCTTATTTCCTTATTGTTAAGATAAAACCTCAAAATCATATTCATAAAATATAACTTACATTCCTTATAGTTAAAATAAAACATATAACACATTTTTTGTAATTAATTTAATATCAAATAATAGAAAATTTCTTATGATTGACATTATATCATATTTCTCTTTAAAATCAATAATTGTATATTTAAGATAAAATTCAAAATCTGAATTTAATAGAGAAAAAATCAGATAGTTTAACATTCCTTATTGTTAAGATAAAACAACCACATGGTATACATAAATATATTAAATTACATACATTTATATTCCTTATAAGTTAATATAAATTTAAAAACCTAAATTTAATAGGCAACAAGTCTAATAACTTAACATTCCTTATAATTAAACAATTTATAGTAATTAAAAGTAATATAGTTAATTTATATTTTTTATCCCCAAGATAAAATATTGCTTTTTCTCAGAGTTATAGGGATAAAAATTAACTCAATATTCCTTATAGTTGATATAAAACTGTATCCCCCACATCAAAGTCCGTTTTAAATTCGAAATCTAAATTCCTTATAGTTGATATAAAACCATCTTCATCTGCTTTATTTCTTTTCTTTTTAATTCTTCTTCATCTAAATTCCTTATAGTTGATATAAAACCCCAAAAAACAGTATTAAATAAAATGGCTATTTTACTAGCTTTAAGTATATCAATTATAACATAAATTTTATATTTTTGCAGTGAATCGACAGTAAGTTTTTTGTCCATCTCAAAAAAACATCTTAGAACTTAGTTATAATGCTAGTTACAAGTTATTTACTAAAATTATTGATTCACTGCAAAATTAAGTTTTATAACTTTATACAATAAATCATAAAAATAATTCATCAACATTTTTCTCTTTTCCAACAACTTCTTTTTTTATATTATTAGAATTTTTTATAATATAAATATACAAGGAATCTACAGATCTATCTAACGTTTTATTAACTTCAGCTAAACATTTATTTAATTTTCCCTCTGTTATTTCTCCTTCGAAAACAGAATTTTGAGTCCATATTAAATATTTTTTTAATGTTTTTCTAACTCTATTTACTCGCCTTTCTTCTACATCATAAGTAAGTATAACAAACATAATTACCACCAAGCCTTTAGTGGTTTATATTTTTCATTTTCTATAAGATATTTTATTATTTTATAACATTCAAGCTTTATTAAACTCCTATATGATACCTTCCTATTTAACCCTCTATGTTTTATTGTAGTGCTAAGTTTATTTTCATACTCCCTTATAAACCTTTTTCTTCCATTTTATTTAGGTAACATATTCCATTATCCATATTAAAATCTGTTGTTTTAATTATATTCTTATTTATAACACTAAATATAACAGTATCAACAATTAGAGGCTTGAATATTTCAGAAATATCTAAACTTAATGAGAATCTCTTTGTTGAAGGTTCATGCAAATAACTTATTGTTGGATCTAATTGAGTTTTATATATTTCAGCCAATGTTGTAGTATACATCAAAGAATTTCCAAAAGATATTAAAGCATTTATATAATCTGTTGGTGGTCTCCTTTCTCTTTTATTGAAATGAAAATCTTCTTTTAAAAAAGAGTTAAATGATTTATAATAATTCTTTCTAAACCTTCCCTCAGCTCCCATTAC
>CAUWNL010000192.1:0-4050 GCA_963559995.1 uncultured Sarcina sp. | reverse complement strand
TATTATAAATTAAAAGTAAAATAGTAAGGGAGATACTATGGATGCTATAACATTTATAATAAATATTTTAACATGTGTACTGTTTTTATTGTTTATTTCTATACCTATTTATTATTTACATGCGTTAATCTCATTTAAACTTACAATAGAATATGAAGATAACAAAATAATGCCTAATAAGAATAAATTAGAAGTTTTCTATACATTTGTGGTTTTTTCCTTATGTCTTTGTCAGCTAAATATTAATAAAGATTTAATAAATGCTGGTAAGCCTTTAGAAAGGTATTCAGTTGGTGAATGGATAAGTGCTTATAATCCCCTATCATCTAATCATATTCTTACCTTTTTAGTATTTTTTATTTTAGGAATAATAGCCTATTTATTCCTTAAAATATATTTAACTAAATTACCGCCTATTCCTTATGTACTTTGTTGTAGTATGTTAATAATTAATATTATTTTTATGAGTGTATACCTATTTCATGTGTCTATACTTAGCAATTTTGTTACATTTGGCTCTCTTCTCCTTGGTGTATTTATGTTAATACCTACATTTTTAATTCTTATTATTATGTATATACTTGCGTTAATAGAATCAATGAATAGAATTAGACAACCAGAAGAGACACTTAACAAATCTTATAAAAATAAATATTTCAATAAAATTTATATATTTTTTATTAAATATAATTCAAAACCAATAGTTTGGATAATTGCATTATTCCCTATATTAATAATAATTCAATTAATACTCGTTCTTTTTGGGCAGCAACCAGATAGTTTTATCAAAGTATTCTTTGAAACGAGTAACTATAATCTTTCTAAAGTAGTTCCACCAGATCCCATAATTATAGAAGGACATAGTCATTATCTTTGTACTGTATCTGCCCATGGGCATAAGAAAATTGTAAAACCCCTTAGAAGTGGAATAAGAAGAAATAAAAGAATTTTAGTAAATAGACAGCTTTTAATTGCTAATGCCTTTGAAAATATTCTAGAACAATATACTCCAAAATTTCATAAGGCAATTAGATATATTTATGACAAATATGGTTACCCTTTAAGTAAACATATTAATACAAAGCTTACTGCTGACCTTGTTTATCTTGTAATGAAGCCCTTAGAATGGGTATTTTTAATTGTTTTATACTGTGTGGAAAAAACCCTGAAAATAGAATCAATATTCAGTATAGTGAGCTTAGAAAATCTTAATTTTTTATTCTTTATAAAAGGGTTTCTAGATTTATAAAAGGATAGTGTTAAACTAACAAAGAAATTCATTTTTACAGGAGAATTTTTATGACAAGAAAACAATCAGGTTATGTTATTTTTCATTTAGGATTAATAGTAGCTATATTATCTATTTTTTATCTTAATAGTTTAACTTATTTATTACAAGATATAATACCTAATATTAGTATAAGCCATAGCATAACATATTATATTTATGATTTTTTTATGATTGGACTTATAATTTTAGCATATAAACTAATTGATTTAAAAATAACTAAACTTATAAAAATATTATTAGTAACTTTACTTATAAGTATTCCTATATTTTTATTTTATACAATTAAGATAGTACCATCTGGTTTTTGTTTGATAAATATATTAGAAGTTATATTAATTAATTTCTCCTCTATATTTTCAATAATTATTTGGCTAATCCTCTCTGTTTCAGCTTATAAAATTAATCAAGTAACCTTAGCTGATACATTAGAAGACGAACTTAAATATCTATTTTTGAAGGATATTTTCTCTGCTATTATTCTTTCTATAACTACTTTATTTATTATCGTATTTTGCTTTTTAAATGTTCTTTATCTTGCCTTTGAGTTTAAAGAAGAAATTCCTATTAGGATAAACTCTAAAGACTATATTTGCAAAATAGACAGGCCTTTTTTATCCTCTTCTGATGAGGCTAGGTTTTATTATTATGAAAAAATAAATCCTGTTTTATTAAAGGAAACCCATAAATTATCAGGGAATCCTAACACTTATTTAACTAAAAATTAAAAATAACTTGTAAATATTACTTTAAAAGGAGGACAATGAAATGGCCATTTTTGCACTATTTTTAGTATTTTTTGTTTTTGTTCAGTTTTATTCTGTTTGTAAAGCTATAAATTCATTAATTACAAATGATAAAAACTATAAAGAAAAAGTATTTATTTTAGATAACCCTAGTATGGAAATTATGTTTACAGTATTTACAATTTTAGAATGCCTTATAGGTTTTGGTATTAATTATTCATCATTAAATCCTGGTGAAGTTTTAAGAATTCATAACTCAGAAATAATGATTCCCTATACTCCACTAGCTTTCAAACATATTCCAACTATTTTAACTTTTTTAGCACTAGGTTTATTTGCCTATGTTATGCTAAAACTTTTTTCAGAAGATTTACCTCCCATTCCATATGTTCTTTGTTGTAGTATGCTAATTATTAACATAATACTTATGGTTGTGTATTTAATTCAAGTATCTACTTATGGAGATTATATTTGGAATATTTCTATGATAGGAATAAATCTTATAGGCTTTAGTTTTTTCTATTTTATATTTATATATATAGCAACACTTAAAAGTTCTATGGATATAGTTAGAAGGCGTGAGAAAAATCTTAATAAAGAATATAAAAATAAATACTTTAATAAAATCTATATATTTTTTGTAAAATATAATTCAAAACCAATAGTTTGGGTAATTGCCTTATTTCCTGTTTTAATAATAGTTCAGTTAATTCTTGTTCTCTTTGGACAACAACCAGATAGTTTTATCAAAGTATTTTTTGAGACAAGCAGTTATACCTATTCTAAGATAACTTCACCAGACCCAGTTGTAACTTATGGTGATAGCCATTATCTTTGTACTGTATCTGCCCATGGGCATAAGAAAATTGTAAAACCTCTTAGAAGTGGAATAAGAAGAAATAAAAGAATTTTAGTAAATAGACAACTCTTAGTTGCTAATGCCTTTGAGAACATTTTAGAACAATATACTCCAAAATTTCATAAGGCAATTAGATATATTTATGATAAATATGGCTATCCCTTAAGTAAACATATTAATACAAAGCTTACTGCTGACCTTGTTTATTTTGTAATGAAGCCCTTAGAATGGGTATTTTTAATTGTTTTATACTCTGTAGATAAGAACCCTGAAAATAGAATCAATATTCAGTATAGTGAGCTTAGAAAGAACTAAATATAAAAATGTAGCTGAATAAATTTCTATTCAGCTACATTTTTACTATACTATATTAAATTGATCCTTTTGTCTTATCTCATCTAAAACCCATCTGTTATTTATCTTTATAAATTTCCAAAACTCTTCATAAGGAACTATTCTATCTTTAATACCACTTACTATATCAAATGTTTCTTCATTTATTACATAGTCTATAGCCTCAGCTTCTATATGAATCCACATATAATCATTATCAGTACCATCAAAATCTTCAATCTCTACAGGAAGAGAAGATATTAATTTTATCTTTTCTAATATATTTTTTTCTTTTTTAACTTCCATCCATTCCGTTTGACTTTTATGTTTTTCATATATTTTGTTACTCATATAATCTTTAGCTAAATCTTGATTTCTCTCCATCCAAGCTGTATTTACATTATAAAAAGCATCTTCTACATCTCTTTGTATGTCTTTATAATTCCAGTTCATATCATTATTTGCTAAGCTTTTTATCTTTGAAACACTTTTCTCCTTTTTCTTTTTTAATTTTGCCTTAGCACCAACTGTACCAGCCAAAACTATACACCCCCATGCACCAAATGTGACTAGAGGATTTTGTTTATGCCTTCTAGAACTTCTTGATGAAGATCTACTGCTTGAACTACTGCTACTACTTGATGAACTTCCTCCCCCTGCCCTTGCAAAAGTAGTTATAGGTGCACTAATTGTTAATATTACTAAAAGCATAAAGCTTATTTTCCTTGTTAAACTTTTTATATTATTCATAAATTCCCCCTACAATCTATTACGTTCTGTTAACTTATATGAACATTGCTTCTCTCCAATCAAGTAGGTACAAT
>CAUWNL010000191.1:0-4062 GCA_963559995.1 uncultured Sarcina sp. | reverse complement strand
TATATAGTTGTTTGTGGTCTTGGAGTGCTTACATTATACTTAACATTTTAATATAAAGTAACCTTATGTATAGAACATAAGGTTATTTTAGTTTTTAGAAAAATCATATATAAAATTAATATAGAAATAAAAACATCAAAATTATTGATGTTTTTTTATTTTAGTGTATTTAAATTTATATATTATTATGTACAATCGCTATTTAGAGTTTTTTTTTCACCTTTAAGTTTACTAAAGATATTTTCAAAATTAATTTCTACTAAGATTATACTAATAACCATAAGTAATGCACCAATATATCCTTGACTAGTAAGTCCTACTCCTGTAAATACAAGGACAAATATTGCAGAAAAAACAGGTTGTAGAGAATAAATTATACCTGCATGAACTGGAGAACTATATTTTAATGATACTGTTTGAACAACATAAGGTATAGCTGTACATAAAATAGATAATGCTATTATAATGGTCCAAGATGTACCTGTTTGAGGTAATTCAAATGTTCCAAATAAAAATGTAAAGATCATAGAAAATAAAGCTGCAAAACCTATTTGGAAAATTCCAAGAGAAAGAGCATCTACGTCTCTATTTAATTTATCAGTTATAATTACTTGGAATGATAATATACCACAAGAAATTAAACATAATATATCTCCTAAGTTAAGGGACAATGTACCTCCTGTCATTGTAAGTAAGTACACTCCAATAAACACGATGATTATACTTAAAATAACTTTTAGTTTTAATCTTTGCTTAAAAAATATAAAGCTTATTATAGGAATAAATATTCCAGATAAACAAGTTAAAAAGCTTGCATCATCTGTTGAGGTATATTTAAGGCCTAATACCATAAATACAAAACCAAAAGATAAAAGCGCTCCCATGATTAAACTAGATTTTATAAGTTTTAGATTAATAGTGTTTTTTAATTTTTTAAAAAATATAACACCTAGCAGTATAAATGCAATTGAAAATCTTAAAGCGATTAAGTCAAATGTACCTAGCCCACCAAGTCCTATTTTCATAAGTAAATAAGATGATCCCCAAAAGATAGTTATTATTAAAAGCGACAAATCTGCTTTTAATGATGTTTTCATAAATATAATGCCCCCTCTCGTCTTTCTTTAGCACCAATAAAGAATATACCATACTTTTATATAGCTTTCAATTAGTCTTTTTTTGATTTATAAATAAAATATTTAATTGTACTAAAAGATTGATATTTTATATAAGAAATACCTAGATTTTTAGAATATAGATATTAATATAAGGATGCTTTTAGAAAAATTAGTTTAGATAAATATTAAAATAATTAATAAAATTAGTCCATAACAAAATATAATATTTTGTTATGGACTAATTTAAAAAGTATTATTTTTTATATGATAGCTATTAGTTATTTTCAAAACTCTTACAGTTAGCTTCAGTATATAATTGTACTCCTTTGTCTGAGCCTACATGGATCTTTTCTAAAGAGCATAGTGAGTCAGCGTTAAACTTACAAGTTTTTACTGAGCAAACAATACAGTCGCAAGGTTCATTGCTCATTGAATTATTTGAAATTGATGAATTAGTTAAATCGCTATAAAGAGCTCTATTTAAAAATGATCCACAACATGTATCACAAGATTCCTTAGAACAGGTTCCACCTATATTAATCCTGTCTGCATAACATATTTCAGATTTATTGTGAGAGCAATTAGTTACAGTGCATTTTATCATAATGTATTCCTCCTTTGTATTTAATTATTCAAAATATCTATCTAATAGCCCCTTAAAGGCTCTTCCGTGTCTTGCCTCATCTTTACACATTTCATGAACTGTATCATGAACATCATCTATGGTGTTTTGTTTAGCAAGTGTTGCAAGTTTCTTTTTACCATCACAAGCACCATACTCAGCTTCTACTCTAGCTTGTAAATTTGCTTTTGTATCAGATTTAACAACTTCACCTAAAAGTTCAGCAAATTTTGCAGCATGTTCTGCTTCCTCAAAAGCTATTCTTTTGTAAGCTTCACCAACCTCAGGATAACCTTCTCTATCAGCTTGACGGCTCATTGCAATATACATACCAACTTCTGTACATTCACCAGTAAAATGAGCTCTTAGGCCATCTATAATCTCAGGAATAGAATCTTTTGCAACGCCTATTCTATGTTCATCGGCCCATGGAAGGTTTTCAGTTAGTTCTTGGAATTTATCAGGACCTACTTTACAAACAGGACATTCCTTTGGAGGAGCATCTCCTTCATGGATATATCCACATACTGTACATACAAATTTTTTCATATAAAATACCTCCTTTAATTTAAAAGTCTATTATAGTATCTGCTTAAAGTCCCATTTTATTCTTTTAAATTTAAAGAAATACAATTTCTATAAATTAGAATATAAATATATAAACTGGTTGATAATGAATAATACAGATGATATACTAAATTTTATAAAAATCAATTATATAAATATAGTTCCAAAAAGATAAAGATAGATTTAGGAGGTATTAAATGAAGGTAAATTGGGAAAGAAAATACAATACAATAGCCATATATTCTTTGCTAGTAATATGTTTTAGTATTATATTTTATTTAATAATATCAAAAAGTAGTGTTTTCATAGATAAGTTTCGAGAGATAGTTGCAGTATTTGAACCTTTTATAGTGGGGGCTACAATAGCATATCTTTTAAACTTTGTTTTAAAGTTTTATGAAGAAGAACTTTTAGAAAATATCCTAGGGAATAATATGAAAAAGAAAGGAAAAAGAGGATTAGGCCTTATATTAACATATATAACATTTTTCTTATTCTTGGTTCTTTTTATTAGATTTGTTTTACCTCAGTTATTTGAAAGTTTATTAGGACTTGCTAATAGCATTCCAACTTATGTAAACAATTTATCTTCTTTTCTTCAGAATAATATGGATAATGCCACATTGCAATCAGAGGTTTTAAGTGTAATAACTGCTAAGGTAAATATGGCAATAGAGTATGTAATAAAAATTGCAGCAGATATGATTCCTATCTTAGGGAATATAGTAATGAGTATTACATCAAGTATATGGAACATAGTATTAGGAGTAATAATTTCAATTTATATTCTTATGGATAAAGAGAAGTTCCATGCTTTATCTAAGAAAGTTTGTTATGGTATGTTTTCAAAAAGAAGAGCCAATATAATAATTAGAATTACACAAAAAGTAAACTATATTTTTGGAAGGTTTATAGCTGGAAAAATAATTGATTCATTTATAATAGGGGTATTAACTTTTATAGTTTTAGTTATATTTAAAATGCCCTATGCACCTTTAATATCTGTTATTATAGGAATAACTAATATAATACCATTTTTTGGACCATTTATAGGGGCTGTACCATCAAGTATCATAATTCTTTTTGTTTCTCCTATAAAAGCTCTATGGTTTCTAATAATAATATTTATCATACAACAAGTAGATGGTAATATAATAGGACCTAAAATATTAGGTGATTCTATAGGAATATCACCATTTTGGATTCTCTTTTCAATACTAATAATGGGAAAGCTTATGGGATTAGTAGGAATGATAGTAGGTGTTCCGTTATTTGCTGTTGTATATTCTATAATAAAGGAAATAATTGAAGAAAAATTAAAAGAAAAAGGTTTACCAATATCAACAGAAGAATATAGCAGTTAGTTTTAATATATGTTAAAAATATATGATAATCTTATGTAGATTTTTTGTTAAAAAACATTATACTTATTGTTGTAAATTATAAAAATTTATTTTAAATATATAATTATTAAGAATAAAAATTAAAATCCATATGCTGTATAGTTGAATTTTCGTGAAAAATCATGGCATAATAATATTAACAACAGCACAATTATTTATACATTAATTAAATAAGTAATTATAAAATTAAAAGTAGGAGATTTATATATGAAAATTTCAACAAAGGGAAGATATGGATTAATTGCTATAATGGATATGGCTTTATTTTCAAAGTCCGATATAGTAACCTTAAAGAGCATATCAGAAAGGCAAAATATATCTGAAAGATATCTAGAACAAATATTTTCGGCTT
>CAUWNL010000190.1:0-4111 GCA_963559995.1 uncultured Sarcina sp. | reverse complement strand
AAGCACAATTTGAGGATGATACTATGATTATAGAATATGATAGTCTAGTAGAAGATAAATTAAAACATGATAAAATAGACTATTCAAGAGAAGAAAGAGTATTAGAAAAGGCATTTAGACATGTTGAATTTGAACACAGACACTAAGATATTAGAAATATTAAGAATTATACAATTGTGCGATTCAAACTTTCCAGTAGGTTCTTTTAACCATTCCTATGGAATGGAAACTTATTTAAGAAAAGACGAGATAGAAAATACAAAAACTTTTAAAAATTGGCTTAAGATATATTTAAATAAACAGTTTATATATTCAGATGGTCTTTGTATAAGAATGTTATATGAAGAGTTAGAAAATTCAGAAACTTTAAAAATAACACAAAAGATAATAGAACTGGATAGAATGATAACTGTTCAAAGTATAGCAAAAGAAAGTAGAGATGGTTCGAAACTTATTGCAGGAAGAATGATAAAGATGTTTATAGACCTTTACGACTTTGAAGTTTTAAAATCTTATGAAGAAAAGATAAAAGCTAAGGAGGCTTTTGGACATCCTGCTATAGTATTTGGTTTAGCTCTTTATAGTTTAGGATTAAATATGAGAGAAGCAATTTCTTATCATATTTATAGTACAATTTCAACTTTAATACAAAATGCAGTAAGAACTATTCCATTAGGTCAAAAAGATGGGCAACTACTTTTAAAAGAGTTTTGTGAAGAAACAGAAAATCTTGTTTTAAAGGTAGAAAATGCTGATTTAGATTATTTTGGGCTTAATGTTCCTGGAATTGAACTTTCTCAAATAAATCATGAAACATTAACATTTAGATTATTTATGTCTTAACTTAAAATTGTACATAAAATACTGAAATTTTATATAACTAAATATAATAATTTTATAAATAATTAAGCTTAAGTTAATTTTGATGTATATGTTCTTAAATGTCATTATACTAATTTTAATAAAGATACAGAAAGAGGGAGATTTTTATGTCAAGACCAGTAGTAATAGGCGTAGGTGGACCAGTTGGAAGTGGAAAAACACTTTTAACTGAAAGATTAACAAGAATGATAAACAATGAGTATAACTGTGCAGTTATAACAAATGATATATACACTAAAGAAGATGCTAAATTCATGGTTAAAAATTCTATATTACCAGAAGAAAAAATCATGGGAGTAGAAACTGGTGGATGCCCTCATACTGCAATCAGAGAAGATGCATCAATGAATTTTGCAGCAATTGAGGAGATGAAATCAAGATTTCCTGATTTAGATATAATTTTTTTAGAAAGTGGTGGAGATAATTTAGCTGCTACATTTAGTCCAGACTTAGTTGATTTTTCAATATACATAATAGACGTTGCACAAGGAGAAAAAATTCCAAGAAAAGCAGGTCAAGGTATGATAAAAAGTGATTTATTCATCATAAATAAAATTGACTTAGCACCATATGTTGGAGCAAACTTAGATGTAATGAGAGAAGATACCCTAGCTTTTAGAGGACAAAAAGATTTTATATTTACAAATCTTAAAAATGACTCTGGAGTTTTAGAAGTTCTAAACTGGATTAAGAAAAATTGTCTTTTAGAAGGAATATCTTAAGCTATGGATAATAAAAATAATGCAGAATATGCAGGGATAATAGACTTAGTTTTAGAAAAACAAGAAGAAAATATTGTATCACCTAAAAAATATTTTAATGGGGTTTTCAAACTATCTCCAAAAATGGAGTTAGATTCAGAAAAGATACCTACATATTTTTTAATGCAATTAGGTGGAGGAATAGTTGAGGGGGAGAAGTTTAAAATAGCAGTAGAACTTAAAGAAAATGTGCGTGCTATTGTAACTACTCAAGCAGCTAGTAAGGTTTATAAGTGTGAAAACAGCTTTGAATCTTTTCAAGAAACAGTTATAAAGCTTCATAAAAATAGTATTTTAGAATATATAACAGATCCTGTTATTCTTTATAGAGATGCAAATTATAGACAAGAAAATAATATATATATAAGCAGCACCTCTACATTAATATATACAGATGGAATAACTTCAGGGTGGTCCCCAGATAAAAAGAGATTCCAATATGAAAAAGCAAAACTTAAGACTAATATATATATGGATGGAAAACCTGTTTTATTAGATAACATGCTTATAGATCCTAGAGAAGATAATATAGAAGGTTTAGGATTTATGGAAGGGTATAAAAACTTTGGTACTTTAATAATCTTAAATGAGAAGATAGATAAGACTATTATAGAACATTTAAGAGAAGAAGTTTTAAAATTAAACCTAGATGTGAAGTTTGGTATAACAGGATTAGAAGTAAATGGGTTTGTTCTTAGAGTTATTGGAAACCTAACACAGGATTTAGAGGAAGTAATAGGGCTTTGTCATAACTATATAAGACAAAACATATTAAATTCACAACCTTTAAGTATTAGAAAATTATAATTTGTTTTTAATAGCAAATTTAATTTATAAATTTTAGCTATCTAGATTTAAAGTATTTTCTTAGATTATACTTTTGAATATAAATATAGAGAGATAAATACAAATAAAACTTAAAAGGTATTTTAAGAAGTTATTTATTAAAATACCTTTTAGTAATTATATTATTAGTTATAGATCCAATGTACATATTGATTATAGTTATAATTAAAAGTATAATGATTTAGGAAATACATATTAAATATAGAAATATAATAAAAGAAGGAGAAGAAAAAAATGACAGCGATAAACAACGGTGACGTAGCATTTATGGTTATAGCCACAGTGCTAGTATTCGTTATGACACCAGGATTAGCATTTTTCTACGGTGGTCTTGTAGAAAAGAAAAATTCCTTAACAATGATGATGTATTCATTTATTGCTATAGGAGTAGTAACTGTAATGTGGGTATTTGGAGGATTCTCTCTAGTATTTGGTAATGACATAGGAGGAGTCATAGGAAATCCACTTCAATTCTTTATGTTAAATGGAGTAGATTTTAGCGTTAATGCAACATATGGCTCACATATACCATTCTTAATGTTCTTTATGTATCAGTTAATGTTCGCAATTATAACTGCACCACTTATGACTGGAGCTTTTGCAAATAGAATGAATATAGGTGGATGGATTAAGGTATTAATTATTTGGATGATACTAATTTATTTTCCAGTAGCCCATTGGGTATGGGGTAACGGATTCCTAGAAAAAATGGGATTTGTTGACTATGCTGGAGGAACAGTAATACATGTAACAGCAGGATTTGGAGCATTAGCTGCAGTATTCTTCTTAGGAAAAAGAGCTGTTAAGCCTAAAAAAGGTCCTGGAAATATTGGACTTGTATCTCTTGGAGGAGCTATTTTACTATTTGGATGGTTTGGATTTAACTCAGGTGGTGCTTTAGCTAGTGGACAAACAGCAGCAATAGCATTTACAAACACTGGAATAGCAGCAGCCTTTGCTACAATTGTTTGGGTAATAATATGTTATGTTAAAGAAAAACATTTCTCTTTAGTAGAAGTTATAACTGGTGCGGTAGCAGGATGTGCAACTATAACACCATGTGCAGGTTATGTAACACCTCAAGGTTCAGTAGCTATTGGTATAATAGCTGCAATAGTATGCTTCTTATGTGTAAGATTTGTAAAGAAGATGAAATGGGACGACGCATTAGATGTTTGGGGAGTTCATGGAATGGGTGGATTTGTTGGAACTCTTTTAATTGGAATCTTTGCAAGTGCAGCAGTTAATGGTGTACAAGCTGGAATTCATCAATTCTTAATTCAATTATTTGGAGTTGTTTTAGTTGCAATTTACTCATTTGTTGTAACATTTATAGTATTAAAAATTGCAGATGTAACAGGAACTATAAGAGTAAGTAAAGAAACTCAAGAGATAGGGTTAGATAAAGTTCTTTTACATGAAGCATTCTCAGTTGAAGAATAATAAGCAATAGAATAAACATATAAAAAGCCACAGTGTTATATAACACTGTGGCTTTTTAGTTTTTATTAAGAATAAAAAGTTACTTTAAATATAATAAAATCCATTATAAAGAAATATTTTAATAATTATTATGTAGTAATTAAAAATTAATTAAAATCAATTAAGAACAAAACTAATAA
>CAUWNL010000189.1:0-4141 GCA_963559995.1 uncultured Sarcina sp. | reverse complement strand
TAGAATCTTATTACACTACTAATGAAAATAAAAAATCTAAAATTACTGGTGAAATCCAAAGTATTAGCGATAATCTTTATAATAATATTTTATATAAGCTAAATTCTAGGGGGTATTACTCTGAATTTTATGCTTTTAATGTAGTTAACGGTGACTATACCTCTTCAAATAATATACAAGTTACAATTAATTATCTTCAAAACCATTACACAAATACAGTTTTAAAAGTTTTTAAATATGATGAAAAAAATAATACTTTTAAATGTTTAGGAAATGTTGAATCTGATTCAAACTCTTTAACCTTTAACACAGATAGCCTTGGAATACATTTTATTGCTCTTAATAGCGCACCCAACTACGATTTAGATAATATGTCACTTATTTATAATGAAAATTTTAATTATACAGGTCTTCCTAATGGTGATTGGTCTTATGACTGCGGAAATTGGGGTTTTGGAAATGATGAACTTCAGTATTATACTGAAAATAGATTAGAAAATGCTAATGTATCTAATGGCTCTTTAAATATTACTGCTTTAAAAGAAAACTATGGTGGAAGTGATTACACTTCTGCAAAACTTGTTAGTAAAAACAGTTATCTTTATGGTAAATTTGAAATACGTGCTAAACTTCCTTCTGGAAAAGGAACTTGGCCAGCTATTTGGATGTTACCTACAAACTCAGAATACGGTAATTGGCCAAACAGTGGAGAAATAGATATCATGGAACATGTAGGTAAAGACCCTGAAGCAATTCATGGCTCTCTTCATACATCCATTAATAATTTTAAATCAGGAACTGGAATAACTTCTTCTACCTATGTTAGTGATTGTACTACTACTTATCACACTTATGGTTTAGAATGGACACCTGAGTATATAAATATTTCCGTAGATAAAAACGTTTACTTTACCCTTAATAGAAATTCTTATAACTATGAGGACTCTTACAAAAACTGGCCTTTTGACAAAGAATTTCAACTAATTTTAAATACTGCAATAGGAGGTAACTGGGGAGGAGATGTAGATAACTCAATATTTCCTCAGACTATGAGTATTGATTATATTAAAATTTATGACTTAGGATTAGATAAATACTCTTTAAATACAACAACAAAGCCTTATGACATAGAATCTACTATATTTTCATCAAATTTTGACACTTTAACTGGTTTTACTTCTCATACTCAAGGTAATACTAAATGTGACATATATTCAAGATGGGGATTAGGTGTTTTTGATATAGCAAATAGCGGAGATACTCATTGGTATATTCAATTTTTATATCCTAACTTAACTTTAGAGGAAGGTAAAACTTATAAATATTCATTTAAAATAAAATCAACACTTTATAAAACGTTGTCTTTTGGATTTCAACAAAATCAAGGAGATTATAAAATATATTCTACTGATAACGTTTCAGCAAACGATAATTTTACAACCATTTCAGGCACCTATACCCACACATCTCCTACTGACTATAATTCTAGCTTTGTTTTTTATTTAGGCGGAGATAACCTTCCTTGGCACCAAATTCAAATAGATGATTTTAAATTAACCAAAATTAATGTTTATTAAGTTTTTAATATACTACCTTATATAAATAAACACAATATATATTTAATATATTGTGTTTTTTATTTTAAACTTTAAGTATTTAAGTAGGCATACCTTAATTACTATATACATACTTTTATTCTTATATAAATAATGTTCTATTATATTAAATTTTTCTATATATTCCATCAAAAATACTCGTGTTGCTACATAAAGAGTGGTTATCTAAATAATACTAAACATGAAATAAATTATATGGAGGTAAAACCTGTGAAGAAATTTTTGAAACTATTAATATTAACAGCATTTTTCATCCCATTATTAGGGAATATAGCTTTTGCAACAAATCTAAACCCTAATGAATTTACTGTAGTTCCACTTCCTTATACCTATGATGCTCTTGAACCTTACATTGATAAAGAAACTATGACGATTCATCATGATAAACATTATAAGACCTATGTGGATAACTTAAATAAAGCCCTTTCTAAATATCCTGAAATTCAAAATGAAACCTTAGAAAAGCTTTTACTTAACATTAATCTTTTGCCTCAAGATATCCAAGAAACTGTTAAAAATAATGGTGGTGGTGTCTATAATCATGAATTTTTTTGGAACATAATTACACCAAATAGTACAAAAAAACCTTCTAAGACTTTATCAGAAGCAATTGACAGGGACTTTAGTAGCTTTGATAACTTTAAGGAAGAATTTAAAAAGGCATCTTTAGCTAGATTTGGCTCTGGTTGGTGTTGGCTTTTATCTGACGAAAATGGGAAATTAACAATCCAAAGTACTGCAAACCAAGATACCCCCCTTTCCCTTAATCTTAAGCCTATAATTGCTTTAGATGTATGGGAACATGCTTATTATCTTAAATACCAAAATAGACGTAACGAATATATAGATAATTTTTGGAATATTGTTAACTGGGACTTAGCTGAAGATTTATATAATAAGTAATATAAATATAGATATTTATTACATACTTTTCACCAGCTATATATTTCCACATCAATCTTTTTACTATCTTACATAAATTATTCACTATTAAAGAATAATAAATAAGAAATTTTAATTTAAAGAGGTGATAATTATGAAGGAATTAAAATATAGCTATGATGCTCTTGAACCCTATATAGATAGAGAAACTATAGAACTTCATCATGGCAAACACTATAAAGGCTATGCAGATAACTTTAATAAAATTATTTCTGAACATTCAGAGTTACAAAATAAATCTTTAGAAGAACTTTTACTTAATCTTGAAAGCTTACCTAAAGATATACAACAAGGTATAAGAAATAATGGTGGTGGTACATATAACCACGAATTCTTTTGGGATATATTAACACCAAATAGTCCAAAGAAACCTTCTGGAAATCTTGCAAAAGCCATTGACAGAGATTTTGGAAGCTTTGATAACTTTAAAGAAGAATTCAAAAAGGCATCTTTAGCTAGATTTGGTTCTGGTTGGTGCTGGCTTTTATCTGATAAAGATGGAAAACTTTCAATTGAAAGTACTCCAAATCAAGATACTCCAATTCCACTTCATCTTAAACCTATAATAGGAATAGATTTATGGGAGCATGCTTATTATCTTAAATATAGAAATAGACGTAATGAGTACGTGGATAACTTCTGGAACATTGTTAATTGGAGCCTTGCAGAAGAATTATATACTAAATAATTACTAAATATATTACTTTAGTAACAATACATAAAGTCTTCTAACATATATAATCTTATTATATTATATTATATTTTGTTAGGAGATTTTTTTATGAACCCATCAACCTTAATAATAATTTTAATAGTAGGTTTTATATTTTTTAGACAATACGGAAAAAGTATCTCAGGTAAGGGAAGAAAAGTTACAGTAACTTCTCAACTTATTATTCCTATTATATACATATTTATTTTTAAAAGCACTTTTCAATCTGTCTTTTCTATATCTGGATTATCAAATATGCTTTTGATAGTAATTGCTATTATCTTAGGATGTATGGTAGGCTTTGGAAGATCTAAATTTAATAAATTAGCTATAGATGAAAAGACTAATTCAGTTTACTGTAAAACTTCTATTATAGATATAGTTGTTCTTGTAATTTTAATATTTATAAAATTTGCTGCTGAAACATTTTTATCTAAAATCATTCATGGTAATACTTTATTAATGTGTACTAACTATTTATTATTATTTAGTATAAGTGCTATAATAAGTAAAAGAATAATCATTCTTTTTAAATATTTAAAAATAGTTTCTAGCTTTAATGCTTTATAATTTTGATGCTATTTAGTTAGGAGAAAAAATGAATAGATTTGGACATAGTTTTCTATTTAGAGCTATACTACTTTTAGTTATAGCTCTAAATGTTTACTTTAAATTAATAAAAGGCAGTTTTTCATGTCTATACTTCCTTGTAATTATTTTAATTGCCAATGAAACCTTTAGATATTTATTATCACATAAAAAAATTAATACCTTAAAAAATAAAAGTTATCTTAATAAAACATTTTTATTTATCTCTTTAATAATATCTTGTTTTATTTTAGGATATCTATCTTATTATTATTCAGATGTT
>CAUWNL010000188.1:0-4167 GCA_963559995.1 uncultured Sarcina sp. | reverse complement strand
AAACTTATATAATTTTAAAAGAACAAGAAATTCTACGAATGGTTAAGCTATTTTTCATAACTAATTAACAGATACAAAAATATAAATAGCTTTATTATAGTAAAAGTTATATGCTATAATATGAGTATTATTCAAAAGTATCTATGGAGGCTGAGTAAAATGTATGATAATACTTTCGAGTTAGCAGAAAATAAGCTGTTGCTCTTACACATAATAAAATCTATAAAATATCCTATTTCTAATACTCAATTAACTGATATTGTATTAGAAAATAGTTTCATAAATTATTTTATGTTACAACAATATATTTCAGAACTTATAACGTCTGATTTCCTTAGATACGAAGATAAGGATTCTAAGGAAATTATTTCAATAACTAAAAAAGGTGATAGAGTTTTATCACTGTTTAAAGATAGAATATCCGCAAATAAACTAAAATTTATAGATAATTGCGTTAATAACAAAAGAGAAAGTATAAAAAAGGAATTTAGTATATCATCTGATTACACTATAGATAACAATAATTCATTTTTAGTAAATTTAAAAGCAAAGGAAAATGATTTTTTGATTATAGATTTTACAATAAGTGTTCCATCTAAAGAGGAAGCAAAGTTTTTATGTAACAAATGGAAGGAAAACTCCTCTGAAATATATAACAAAATAATCACAGCTTTAATAAACTCTTAAAAAAACCTCCTTGAAATATAGGAGGTTTTTTGAATAATTCCTCCTTTCTTTAAAAACAATACTAATATCTTTTATTTAAGCTATTAGTTTTATTAAATATTGTTTAAGGGGTTTTACATATGAAAAATACTAATCTAAGAAATTTAAAGAATTTTAATTTTATTCTCCTAGCACTAATCTTTTTTATACCTATCTTTCTTTTTAATCACAACTTATCTAAAAATAGTAATGTAGTTACAGATATAGCTAAAGGAAATGATTTTAACAATAGCGTTCCTTATACCGAAGTTTCAGGTATTTCTAATATACTTCTTTTAAGTAGCGATGCTAAACCTAATGAAATCTATTCAAGAGCTGATTCTATAATGATCCTTACAATAGATAATATAAATAAAAAACTAAAGGTTACCTCCCTTTTAAGGGATATGTTAGTTTTTATAGATGGTTATGGTGAAGAAAAGCTAAACCATTCCTTTGCCTATGGTGGTCCCTTAAAAACTATTGAAACTATAGAAAATAACTTCGGAGTAAAAATAGATAATTATATGATTATTGATTTTAATAGTTTTAGAAAAGTCGTTGATACTTTAGGAGGAATAACTGTAGATATTAAAGATTATGAGGTGTCAGAACTTAATAAATATATTTTAGACTCTGGTGGCTCAAAAGATGACTTAATTTCCTCTTCTGGAGTACATACTCTAAACGGTTATCAAGCCTTATCCTACGCAAGAATTAGAAAGGTTGGAGATGGTGAATATGAAAGAAGTTCTAGACAACGCGCATTAATAAACTTAACTTTATCTAAAATTAAAAATACTTCTCCTATTAAAATTGCTGAAATTGTAAAAGACCTTTTTCCTTATATAAAAACAAATGTAAATATTGGTGATGCTTTAAACTACTCTTTAACCACACTTTCTATTTATACTAAAAATTCCTCCATTGAGCAATTTAGATTGCCTATAGATGACATTTCAAGAGAAAGGCTTTACTCTTCTAAGGGATGGGTTTTCATTTTAGATAAAGAAGAAAACTCTAAAGCTTTAAAAGATTTTATATTTAATGATAAAATATATACACCAAACACTGATAATATCTCAGATATAGCTAAAGAATATGACTTAAAATATGGAAAGAAAAAAAGATAAGAAACCTCAAAACTTCTTATCTTTTTCTAAAATCTTATCTATAATTTCTTATAACTTTCCTCATATCTCCAATCATATATAAAGAACCACAAACTAATATTAAATCATCACTTTTAGCTAAAGATAATGCTTTTCTATAAGCTTCTTCATAATTTTCTATATCAAAGCACTCTATTCCTTTTTCTCTTATTTTTTCATATAAAACGCTAGAAGACTCTGCTCTATAATTGTGAGGCTCTGTAACTATTACTTGTTTTGCATCTCTTGTTATAACATCTATCATTTCCTCTACTTGTTTATCTCCAAGTATTCCAACTATTAAAATAAGATTTTTATAATTAAAATATTTATCTATGCTTACTCTTAAATTTTTTATTCCATCTATATTGTGTGCACCATCTATAACAACTAAAGGATTAGTCTTTAAAGTTTCCATTCTACCAATCCATTTAACCTTTAAAAGGCCTTCTATTATAGAATTATCATGAATAACTACTCCACTATCTCTTAAAGCATTTATTGCATTTAAGCATACAGCACAGTTTAAACTTTGATGGCTTCCTAAAAGAGGTATCTTAACATCATAAATATTTTTTGAAACCTCTACTGATATTTCTTGCCTAAAGTTATTTTTATCTATAATAACTTCCTTTACATCTTCTTTTTTAACTACTATCAGCTTATTTTCTAGTTCTTTACACTTAGACTCTATAACCTCCAAAGCCTCCTCCTCTTGAGGATATGATACAACTGTACAGTTCTTCTTTATAATTCCAGCTTTCTCTCCTGCAATCTCTTTTAATGTGTTTCCAAGTATATTCATATGGTCAAAACTTATAGAAGTTAAAACTACTAAAATTGGATTTATAACGTTTGTTGCATCTAATCTTCCACCAAGCCCAACTTCAACAACTGCATAATCTACCTTTTCTTTAGCAAAATAATAAAACATTAACGCTGTTATTATCTCAAATTGAGTTGGAGCTCCAAATTTTACAACATCAACTCTTGATATAGCATCTTTAACTTCTGTTACTATAGATGCTAATTCATCCTTTTTTATATTTTCCCCATTAACTTGAATTCTCTCTTCAAACTCTTCTAAGTAAGGAGAAGTATACATTCCAATCTTATAACCCTCTTGTCTTAAAATTGAAGAAATCATAGCTGTAGTTGAACCTTTCCCATTAGTTCCACCTACATGAATGCACTTTATTTTGTCTTGGGGATTATCTAAATACTCAAGTATTTTTAAAACCCTCTCTAAGCCAAAATTCATCCCAAACTTAGCTGTATTTTCAATATACTCCATAGCCTCATTATAGTTCATAGTATTCCTCCTATAAAAGTTCCCTACACCTTTAAAAGATGTAGGGAATTATTTTTATATCTTATTAGCCTTAATACTATATTAATTTTATAAAAAGATATTAAAATTCTTTCTGATGTTAAATCAATTCTTTAACATATCTAAAATCAATAATTTTTAAGACAAAATTCTATGTTTAAATCACTATTTTAAAGCATCTATTCTTTCTAAAACAGCACTTAACATTTCTTTATATTTTTCACCTTTAGCCTTTTCTTCATTTACAACAGCTTCTGGCGCTTTACTTACAAATCTTTCATTTGAAAGCTTTTTCTCTACTCTATCTATTTCTTTTTCTAACTTATCTTTTTCCTTGTTTAATCTGTCTAATTCTTTTTCTCTATCAACAAGGTCTAAAAGTGGTAAGAATAATTCCCCACCTTTAACAACTACTGAAACTAAGTTTTCAGGTAAGTTATTTTTATTATCTATAAATGTTACCTCAGATGCTGAAGCTAACTTTTCAAGATATGCTGCACCATTTATAAACGCATCTTTTGCTTCTTCTGAAGTATAAGCTATTATCTTAGCTTTTCTAGATGGTGGAACATTCATTGAAGCTCTTAAGTTTCTTAAAGCCTTTATAGCTTCCATTATGAATTCCATATCTTTTTCAGATTTTTCATTTACTAAGCTTTCATCATATTCTGGCCAAGAAGCTATAGTTATTGACTCAGTTTCTGTGCTTAAGTGAGTGTATATTTCTTCTGTTATAAATGGCATTACTGGGTGTAAAAGCTTAAGTCCTGTATTTAAAACTTTATATAAAACATTAAATACTACCCCTTTAGCTTTTTTATCTTCTCCATATAAAACTGGTTTAACAAGTTCTATATAGTAATCACAGAATTCTGTCCATAGGAAATCATGAACCTTTTGAAGTGCTATTCCAAGTTCATATTTTTCCATGTTTTCAGTAACTTCTTTTACTAAATCATTCATTCTTGATAAAATCCATTT
>CAUWNL010000187.1:0-4203 GCA_963559995.1 uncultured Sarcina sp. | reverse complement strand
CTTATTTTATTTTAATCTTTTAATTTATAATCTTGATTTTAAATAAGTTTACATTTAATATTTATAGTATATTAGTAAATCTTTCTAACTGATAAAAGTTTAAATTAAGAGTAATAATATATTTAATTATTAATATTATAGTCCCTTATATCAAATAGTCAAATTTTACTATAAAAAATTAATTAACTATTAAATGTACTTTAAGGTACATAATTTTTGAAATGGAGATGAATAATTTGGATTTTATAAAAGTTGGATCAGCTTGCCCTAAAGTAAAAGTAGGAGATGTAAAATACAACGTAGAACAAATAAAAAATTTAATAAATAAGGCTTTAGAAAATGAAGTTAAGGTTTTAATATTCCCAGAGCTTTCAGTATCATCTTATACTTGTAGTGATTTATTTACAAATAGTGCACTTATAAAAGAATGTGAAAAAGCAATATTAGATTTAGTTGATTTTTCAAGAAATAAAGATATTTTAATAAGTGTTGGAAGCCCCTTATTATGTGATTATAATCTTTATAACTGTGCTTATATAATATTAAATGGTAAGATTCTTGGAATAGTTCCTAAAAGCTATATACCAAACTATTCTGAATTTTATGAAAAAAGATGGTTTACAGAAGGCTTAGGGCTACGTAATCTTACTATTAATATATCTTCCTACGAAAAAGATATTCCATTTGGCACAGATTTAATCTTTAGCTATGATGATTTAAAAATAGGTTTTGAAATATGTGAAGATTTATGGGTTGCAATCCCTCCTAGTTCTTACTTAGCCTTAAATGGCGCTAATTTAATATGTAATTTATCAGCATCTAATGAATTAGTTTCAAAAAGCTCTTATCGCCGTGAACTTATAAAAAATCAAAGTGCTAGAACTATTTCTTCCTATATATATACCTCTTCTGGTGTTCACGAATCTACAACAGATCTTTTATTTAGTGGACATATGCTAATTTGTGAAAATGGTGCTGTTTTAAATGAAAATAAAAGATTTAATAGAGAAAATGAACTTATAACAGGTATTGTTGATTTATTTAAACTTGATACTGAAAGAATGAAAAATATTAGTTTTAGAAATGCAATAAATAATGAAACCCAAAAAATTAGAACTATAAATTTTGAATTTAAAGATGTAAAAATTAAAAACTTTAATAGATTTATAGATAAACATCCTTTTGTTCCAAGTAACAAAACCTTAAGAGATGAACACTCTTTAGATATATTAAATATTCAATGCGCAGCCCTTGCAAAACGCCTAGAACACACAAATCTAAAAAAAGCCGTTATAGGAATATCTGGTGGTTTAGATTCAACCCTAGCTCTTTTAGTTGTTATAAAAACCTTCGATATGTTAAAAATACCAAGAAAAAACATATTAACAATAACTATGCCTGGCTTTGGTACTACTGATAGGACCTATAACAATGCTATTATTTTATGTAAGGAACTTGGCTGCTCTTTAAGAGAAATAAATATTGTTGAAGCTGCTCTTTTACATTTTAAAGATATAGGCCATGATAAAGATATTCATGATGTTACTTATGAAAATGTTCAAGCAAGAGAAAGAACTCAAATCCTTATGGATATAGCAAATAAAGATGGTGGACTTTTAATAGGTACAGGAGACCTTTCAGAGCTTGCCCTTGGTTGGTGTACATATAATGGTGACCATATGTCTATGTATTCTGTGAACTGTTCTATACCTAAAACTTTAGTTAGATATTTAGTTAGATATTTTGCAGACAACGAAACAGCTAAGGAAGTTTCAGATACACTTTTAGATATATTAGATACACCAGTTAGCCCAGAACTTTTACCAAAATCAAAGGAAGGTAAAATAGCTCAAAAAACTGAAGATATAGTAGGGCCTTATGAACTTCATGACTTTTTCCTATATCATTTTATAAAGCATGGTTCTTCAAGGGACAGAATACTATTTTTAGCATGTATAGCATTTAAAAATGATTATGATAAAGAAACTATTGAAAAGTGGCTTAATAAATTTATTACTAGGTTTTTCACACAACAATTTAAGCGTTCAGCACTTCCTGATGGACCAAAGGTTGGAAGTATATCTTTATCTCCTAGAGGAGATTGGAGAATGCCTTCTGATGCAAGTTATAATAGCTTCATCTAAAAATATTATTTTAAAGAGACTATATAAAACTTGTATAGTCTCCTTTTCTTTCTCCTTTATTAAAAATTATCTTAAATTAAAATATTTATTTAATTTCTCTTTTTATTTTTTTCTCCTTTAAAAACTCTCTAAAATAAATAAGTTGCTCATTATAGATTTTATGCTTCATATGAGGAAAAGCCTTAAATACTCGTCTTTCCTGATAAGACCTTTTTCTTAACTTCCTATGAATAAAATTTATATTTTCCTTAACTGATAATCCCCTATTTCTTACTCCTCTTAGCCTACCTTCATTAATCTCTGATATTGATGTTTTTATTCTCATATTTAAACTTTTAAAATCTAAAGTACTTAATAACTTTAATTTTCCTTGGAGCCTTATAAGACCATTTACGGTAAAGATGAAATCTATTATAAATATTATTCCTAAACAATATACTGATGCAACCTTATAATTTTGCGGAATATAAATTACTATGTTTTGTAAAAAAGGATGAATTATTTCTACTAATATAACTGCTAAAATACCAAAAAGTGTGGAATTTAAAAGACACACTCGTCCATTTATGTTAAATTCATTATTAGAATAATCCCACCACTTTGTATTAAATAGCTTTTCTAATATAAATGATGTTATATATTCTAAGGTAGAAGTTAAAACAACAGCTAATAAAAAAAGTATCACTACTTCATCTTTAAAGGGATATAAAAATTTTATAATAAAAATTGCTCCAAATCCATATATAGGACATATAGGGCCATTTAAAAATCCCCTATTTACAAAGTTTTTTTTAGGAATAGAACAATAAATAACTTCACAGTTCCATCCTATAAAGCTATATAATAAAAAATATAAAATTAAATCTAAATTATTCAAAACTATAATTCCTCCTCTTTTATTAATACAATATTTCTTATAATCTTATGTATATAAAAGAGACTTAAACTCTATAATTAAAAATTTATTTTAATATTATAGAACTAATAAGGACTTGCTTAAACTTTAAGCAAGTCCTCATCTTAATCTAAGTAATCATATATATAATTATTACTTAATATATCATTATCATCTTCAAACTCTTCTTGTGCTACTAAATCATTACTGTTTTTATCAACATAATCTACTATATTGTTTATTTGCATATAATTTATAGGCACAAAATTACCTTTTCCCATAAGTTTAACCTCCTTGAAACTCATATAATTTTTTAATGTTTTATTCTGTTTTTATCTTATAGAAAACAAATTAAAACTTAACATAATTATTGTTTGCTAAGATGATTTTACCTATTCAAAATTATATAAACTTCATAATATATCTTGATTACTTTAAAAACTTTATTTTATTAAATCCTTTATTTTCTTTACATATAAATCCAATATTTCATCATATTCACCTAAAGATTTTAAACTTACCTCTACATTAAATCCTTGATCCTTAAACACATTTCTCCAAGAGTTTTCGTTTTCCTCTCTATTTATATCTTTAACCACATGAGAACCGCAAACAATTAAGAAAGGGGCTATATAAACATTTTTTACTCCTAACGCCTTTAACTCTTTAGCTAATTCCCTATTTTCTTTTCCACCTTCTAATGTTCCTACATGTATATTTTTCATTTGCTTTTTATGAAAATTATCCTCTAATATTTTATAAAACTTATGATACTTATCCTTAGTTCCATGACCTACTAAAACAACATCCTTATTTTTAGGCAAATAATCTTTTATAGCCAAAATTACATTTTCAAAGTCTTCTTTTTCTCCACTTAATAGAGGCTTGGCTATTTTTATACTACTAAACTTTTCTTTATACTCATCTAAGACCCCCTTAACTCCTTCATACTGTCCTCCTGGAAGTATATAAAGAGGTAAAACTATAATATCGCTTATTCCATCATTATAAAATTTATCTAAGGCTTCATTAAAGTTTAAAACGCATATATTAGATTTTTCTTTAAGTTTTTTTATTATAAATTTTGATGTAAATGCATTTAAAGTTTGATAATCTTCTTTAAACTCTTTTTTTATTTTATTATTTATATTTTCTATGTTTTGT
>CAUWNL010000186.1:0-4210 GCA_963559995.1 uncultured Sarcina sp. | reverse complement strand
AGATCAAATATATGATGAAATAAAAAGTCTTATAGTAGATCTTAAGGTTCCTCTTGGAAGTAAATTAAATGTAAGTGAACTTCAGGAAAAGTTTGGAGTTAGTAGTACTCCTATTAGAGAGGCTATTAATAGACTTCAAAAGGATGGAATAGTGGAATATGAAAATAACATTGGTGCTAAGGTTATAACACTTAATTCTAAAGATGTTCAGGAAATTCAAGAAGTTAGTTTTGCTCTCCAAACAGGGGCTATAAGATATTCAATGCAAAAATCAAATACTAATAAAATGGCAGAAGAAATCAAAGGATATATAAATAAGTGCAAAGAAACAAAGAGTAAAGAAGAGTATTTTTCTTACATTAATAAAATTGCTAATATTTTTTATAATTATGCTAGTAATTCAAGACTTATAGGAAGTGCAAATCTTATATATGCTCAAGAAGCTATTTTAAGCAATATTTTTGCTAATGAAATTAATTATAATGATGAATTTAAAGCTGAACATATTAAAGAGTTTATAAATTTATATGAGGCTCTTAAAAATAAAGATGAAATTGAGGCTATGAAATCTTTTGAACGTAATAATTTTAAAACAAGGGATATTATAATTAAAGGAATAGAAAATTTGAAAAAATAATGTTTAATAACTGGGTTTATAAATTTAGATTGTAAAGTTTATATAACCGGTTATTTTATTTTTAGAGGACATTTTGAATCAGTAAATAAGTTATTATTGATTTTCTTTATTTATAAGTAGTATAATAATTTTACAACATATATAATATATCTTGCAAGATATATGATTTGGAGTAGTTTTAGTTAAGTTAAATATTAAAGTTTAGGAGAAATTTTATGAAAGTATTAGGAATTAGTTGTGGAAGAAAGTTAAGTAACACAGAAATATTAGTTAAAGAAGCATTAATGGGAGCAGAAAGCTTAGGAGCTGAGGTAGAACTTGTAAGGTTAAATGATTTAAATCTTAATCCTTGTACAGGCTGTAATGCTTGTGTTGTAAGTTTACTTGAAAAAGCAAGTTCAGGGGATTGTGTAATTAAAGATGATTTAAAATTTATTGAAGAGAAAATAATGGAATGTGATGGTCTTATATTAGGTTCACCAATATATGAAAAAGGTCCAACAGGACTTTTAAAGATTTTATCAGATAGAATGGGGCCTTCTCATGATGTAGCATTTAGAATGATTTCTAAAAAGGTTCGTGCAGAAAAAGGGATAACAGCTGGTAAGTCTGTAGATGAAAGGTCATTTAAAACTAGATCAGCATCTCTTATTGCAGTTGGAGGAAGTGAATGGGATACATTAGCCCTTCCTATGATGCAATTATCAGTTATATCAACTCACATGGATATTGTAGACAAGATTTTAGTTAACTGGACTGGTCTTCCGGGAAGTGTTTTATTTAGAGATGATATAATAAAGAGAGCTAGAAAGTCAGGAGAACATGTAGTTAAAACTTTGCTTGCACAAAGTGATAGAAGTCTTTCAGATGAAAAAGAAAAGCCTGAATATATAGGAGAAGAGGGAATATGTCCTATTTGTCATTCAAAGCTTATAGAAATAAGAAATGAAGATAAAAACTATCCAGCAATATGTGGTATTTGTGGAGTTAAAGGAACTTTAAATGTTATAGATAATAAGGTTAAATTTGAGATTTCTGAAGAAGATAGAAGACATGCTCATGTATTTCTTTCAGGAAAGTTTGAACATGGAGATGAACTTAAAAATGTTGCTTTAAAACCAAATCCGAGAATTGCAGAATTACCTAAGCTAATGGAAAAATATAAGAATTATTTAACTTACTCAAAACCAGAAAATAAATAATAAGTTGTATATAGTTTAATTAGGTTCTGTGGAGAATAGATCCTTATAAGGCTCTAATACTTTATTAAGGATCTCTCTATTATATTATAAAACCATATATTATTAATAAAAACTTTAGCTTTAAAATTTAATAAAAGTTAATACACTTGAAATGTGAAGTCTTATAAACTTTCTTCTAAATCAGAAGAGAGTTTTTTCATTAAGTTTTTAGAACGTTCAAGTCTTAAGATTACTCTACAGATATTTATTGAAATCAATTTTTCCTCATAAGTTTTTATATCACGAAAATTATTTTTTATATTATACCTAACTTTTTCTAATAAAGTACTTTCATTATAATTTATATGTTCCTTAGAATCTTTATAAATAAAAGAAAGAGCATAATTAAATTTATTTAATGTGATTTTATTTATTGGGGCTCTGTGAAGAGAGTAAAAAAGAAAATATATACTATTTAGAAGTATTCTTTCATTATATAGAAAATCTTTTACAGATTTTATCTTTGTTGATTCATTATTCAATATTATTTTGTCTTCATAAAGTTTTCCTAATAAAAGTTTATTATTTAGTTCTTTTAGTATTGATTTATCTATTAAATTATTAAGTTCAAAAGACAACATATCCTTGCTTAAGTTATAATAGGACCGTGTAAATTTTTTTATTGCATCTTTACTGTTAAAAGGTAGAAAATACTTAGTTGAAAAGTAAGCAATTACTAAACCTATAGCCATGTAAATCAGTCTATATATAGATGCTTCGTATGGATTTTTACCCATAAGTGTTAAAAGTGTAAGAATCATAGGTGTCAAACAAGCTGTCTTAAAATCATAACTTTTAAATAATAGAAAAAAGTAATATAAGATTAAAAATATTATTATTCTAACAGGTGTATGCAATATGCTTAAATCAATTAATACAAATATTAAAACTCCTGCAATTGTTCCTTTGAATCTTAATAAAACTCTTTTTTGAGAAGTTTCAGAAGAAGGTCTCAAAACTGCAAAAAGAGTTGCTGTTATCCAGTATCCATATTGAAGATTAAAAAATTTTATTAGAAAGAAAGATACTGAAAGTAAAAGAGCAAATTTAAAGGCATAAGCAAACCTTAAAGATTTAAAATTGAAGTTTAATTTTATAATATTTTTAACTATTAATGACTTAGAAAGTTTAAAATAATTTATTATATTAGTTTTTCCTTCCCCTTATTATTAGCAAAATTAATTAAAGAGAATCTTAGCATAGACATGTTTTGAATTATTTCATAAGCTGAATAGTTGTAACTAAGAAGTTCGCCATAATTTCTTGTAAAAGTATCTATTTCACTAATAAGAACATTAGATGATTTTTCAGTTTCTATAAACCTATTAATATTATTTATTACAATAGATAAATCAAGCAAAAATTTTATATATAGATTATCACTAGTATCGTGAGAGAGTTCATCTATAGAAAAATTTAATCGTTCAATATATAAAGCAAAGTTAAGTCTAATATTATCTAAGTTATTAAGATAAAAAATATCATCACGTCTATCATTTATTATAGTTATTATTTTATCTATATATTTTTCTGTATTACTATATTTCTTTTTATAATCTTTATTATTTATTAGAGCCTCTATTTTCATAGATATTTCTTTAACTAAACTTATAAGATTACATTTTAAGCTATGTTTAGCTTTATGTTTATTTATAATAAATTGACTTCCCATTATAAATAAGGATCCACAAGATAATCCTATAAGTCTTATAGGAAGCTCAGAAATTGTTACACAGTTATGAAGTAAAATTAAGTAGGTAAATATAAAAGGCATCCAAATTGAGATCTTTAAATTATAAAAAAATCCATAGCATATAAAAAATATAACTGAAAAATTTATAAACAAACCTAAATATATATTTTCAGTTGCAATAAAATTAAAAATCCCTACACAAAAATATGTAAAAGCAAATTTAAATATATTTTTAATAGGATTAGCAGTTAAATCTTTATCAAAAAGCATTATAGAAGCATGTATAAGTACAAATCCTATAAGAGCATTAGTCGTCCCAAATAAATACCAAAAAGTGAAAAAAACTATCACACCTAAAAGATAAATAAGTGTTTTAGCACCAAGGTTATTAGTATTTATTTTGTTTTTTATTATATTCATTAAGTCATTCCTCTTTAGTATATTTATTTAGTGTTAAAGCTAGCATCAAAATATTAAGACTTCTTAAGATCTTGGTTTTAATATTTTTGTAAAATTGTATTTATTCTATAAAGTTTAAATATATAATAACAATAATATAGCATATCTTAAAATCTATATTATTACAAGAAAGCAAGGGAAAAGAGTTTACTATATTTACAATAAAATATAGTAAATAAT
>CAUWNL010000185.1:0-4218 GCA_963559995.1 uncultured Sarcina sp. | reverse complement strand
CTTCAATATTTGCATAGTGATCATTTTTCCCTAAATAAGGCATATAGGTGAAATTATAATTCATAAGTCTTTTAGCTAATTCTTCACTTATCTCACTATCTATTTTAAAATAAATCTCCCATACAGGATTTTCAAGCCATTGTTCTTTTACTATTAGATTTCCTCCTGTTTCATAGGATGCATAGCCCACTGAGTTATTAAATGTTTGAACCTTTTTATTTACATAACCATCAAAAGTTATATAACCTTGTCCCCTTTTAAAATCTTTATTATTAGTTGGAACTATTGCAACCTTTAATTCTTTTAACATTTCATAAAACTCTGGATATTTGAAATCCTCCTTCAACTTTTTTATTTCTCTATCATTATTTCTCTCATTATATCCACCAAGGCCTAAAATTGCTCCAAACATTCCAAGAAGTGCAACTTTATGAATTGATGTATAAGTAAAATAATAATAAGTGTTTACATCTGGTTTCTTAAAAAAAGCTGTCTTCCCACTAAGCTTAAACCTTAAAAACTTCATACTATTTTACCTCTTCTCTAGTAAATATGTTAAAGTATCTATATTTTTCTCCCTCTATTTTATTTTCAAACTCAGTATCATAAGGGTTGTAATATATTTCTATACTTTTTATCTTTGGATTTAAAGTTTTAAATAATTCTTCAAATTTTAATGTAAATATTCCTTTACCATTTTCCTTTTTAAACTCTACAAACCCAGCTAGACTTGGAAGATATAAATTCTCTTCTGTTTCAACGAAAATTGATAATTCATTTTCACATCCTACCTTAGCATTAGTGTTAAATGCTGTTGCAGAAATTAATGCAGCCTCTTTAAATTTTTTATAATCTTCCTCTGTATATCCATTAGTTACTTCCATATCTACATAGTTCTTATATGCTTTTGGATTTATAACAAAAGGATAAATATAATGAGCTTCACTACTTACTATTTTTGTTCCAAGAGTAGATGCATCTGCTTCATCTTTTGTTCCATCCCTAAATGGAGATAAAATTTGTTGTTCTTCTACGCTATGCCCATTATAGATATTAAAGCCTTGATTAATTTGTACAGCCCCTGTTATAGATATATTATTTTTAGCCTCTGCAAAAGTTGCTCCAAATTGTTTGACATCTGTTGCTAAGAATAAATTTTTTATAACATTTGTACTGTCTTTTTCTTCTGATAAATCTTTAATCTCAAATACTTTTTCATATCTTTCCTTTAATGATCTTGGTCTTAACTTTACCCCATCTTTCTTTTTACTATCTGTATCATCTATTTTATATGACTTTATATAAAGCACCTTTTCTCCATTATCATCCCACATTTTTTTCATAGGATATTTAAGTGCTTTATCACTACCAAAAATCTCACCATCTGATGTTGATTTTGGATAACCACTAAAATCTGCATTCCAGTTTGACATTATTGATTTTATTCCTATTACTCCATAAACTCTTTTCTTCATAATTAAACTCCCTCCTATTTATCTTCTTTTTTATCATTTTCTTTATTATCTTTACTCTTTTCATAAATTAAACTGCTATAAAGATATCCTGCTATTAAAATATCAGTTTTTACTTCTTTATCAGGAATATATCCTAAAATCATTCTATATAAAATACTACCTCTACCATAATTACCAGTATAGTCACCTTCAATGGCATGATTGTATTTTTTATAAAGTCTTCCAAGTAACTCTTTCAATCTTTCATCATTTTTACAATTTAAAAAAGGATTTATTAAAGATTGTTTTTTTGTGCTAGCATTACTTAAAGAGAATAAGTAACTTATAAATTGTCCTACTGCAAAATAATACTCTTTATCACTTTCAATAACTCCTTGAGTTGCTCCATTTTCTCTTATATCTTTTTCTTTAATATTTATTTTTTTCCTTAATCTATCATTAATAGGTTTTATAAAATCTCCCATTCTCCTACCTCCATTTAAATCACTAATTTCTCTATCTTTATTTAATTTAAAATAATCTAGGATAGCTTCCCTTAATGTAAACTGTTCAAAAGCTTTTATAACATAATTATTAGATATGGAACTCTTTATAAGCTCCATAGAACTTTTCTTGAACACAGATTTTACTTGGTTTGCATTTCCTTTGTATATAAAAGAGAACCATGCATCTTTAGTAAGTGCTATTTGTTCTAAAACTTTAGCATCATTGTTTTTTAAATCCTTTATTGGCGTAAAATAATTGTTAATAAGAAATTTATTAAAATAAATTCTATCAACTAGTCTTTCTAAAGAATATATAGACGTAATCTTCTCTTGCTTTAACCCTGATTTACTTCCTATATTTTCATTTACTATTTCTTCTTTAATCTCTAAATCAGTAATTTCTGTACTATAATTAGTTATGATATCAAAATCATGAATTTCTACTTCTTTTCCTTTTTGTATTCTTAAATAATAAGCCCTTAACCCCTTTTCAACTTTTTCTATATGTTTTTTTGTTTTTTCATCTCTATACAAGGGCTTTATTATTTTATTGCTTATATCAAAATATACATTATTGACTCCGTTATTAGCTAAATTATATAAATAATCATAGAATTTCTTTTGTAGTAATACTTCTTCCTTGTTAATAAGATAAGGTATATCATTATTTCTAGTTTTATTAGCTAAGTAAGGCTTTTTAGAGTTCATTCCTATGTTATTGTTGGGAAGCCCTAATATTTCTCCATTAAATTCTGTATTATAATCATTAGAATTATATATATTTGGAATGATATAACGATTACTTTCTTTTTCATATTCTTCTATAGAAAAATCAAAAAATATTTTTAAATATCCTTTATAGTCCTTTAAACTTTCTCCTATTTTAAAAATATTTTCTTTTATCCAATCTCTACAAAAATTTACTTTCTCAACATTAGGTAAACCTAATTGTTTTTCTATTTCTTCATAAAGCTTTAAGGCTTTCTTTTTGCTATATTTATTTCTTGGATTTTCTAAAACATTAAAGTAATCATCTATGCACTCTAATATAAATTCCTTTATATTAGCTTTTTTCTTCTTTTTAGCAAACTCCTCTAAATTCAAAGTCTCTTTTTTCATGAAAAAGCTCATATAATTATTGCTGTGAATAAGTTTAGATTTTTCTATTGATTTATTAGATTCTAAGTACTTTGATAAATAATCACGAGTTATAAATTCTTCAAATTCTATAAGCTGACTACTCCTTTTATCAAATTCTTTTTCATACTTTATACTTCCATCAATATTTACCATTATATAAATACCATCAGCTAAGGTATAATTATCTGTTATTAGCTTTTCCCCTTTAGTATCATATTGAACTTTAAATATATCAATAAGGTCTTTATTCAAAAAAACACCCCCTTAAATCCATTTATAATTACAGTATCCCATTCCTCTTGATCCCATTTCTCCTAATGAACATCCAATAGCAATATAGGCTAATTTTTGGGCTACTTCATTTTCTGCAAACTCTATTGTAACCTTATCACCTAAAAGCAAAATATTTTTATATTTAATAGGAATAGGTTTTTGGTTTTCTAATTTTATATATCTAAAAATTTCTGTATTTTCATCTATCTTTTCATTGAAAAAACTATTATATTTTTTAATTAAATTTTCTTTTATACGCTTTTCAAAAACAGCTACATTATTATTAGTTTTCCAATATCCATTACCAAACTTTAAAATTATAGGTGTTATGCTATATACTTTTTCAATAAATCTTTCAAGAATTTCTTTAGATTTAATAACTAATCCCTTCATAGAATCCGTATACTCGTTTGCTAAATACTTTTTAAAATAATTAAATAAATCAATATCTATTGTTCTAATAGTTAAGTTATATATATTTCCCTCTTTGTATATCTTATCTTTTTCTAATGGATATAAACTATTAAAGCAATAGAATTTATAACTATTATTTTCATGAAATTTCTTCATTTTCTCATTATGAATAAAACATTTATCTATTAATTTATTAATTTCGCCATTTAAATTAGGATAATCAATATCTTTTAATAAATAAATAGCGAAATTAAGTTCATATACTTTTATGTCAATCACCTCTTTTTAACGTTATTATAAATATTATAACATATTTAGGTAAAATATGTTATAATATTACATTCTGTTATTGTTTATTTATAAATCTATTAAAGGATTTATAATTGCTCCAATATATATTAATTTTATTTTTAACTATTTCCTCAAAATAT
>CAUWNL010000184.1:0-4250 GCA_963559995.1 uncultured Sarcina sp. | reverse complement strand
ATTAATATATGGTATTGCCTTATAAAATGCTGATTCTTCTAAAAGAAACATAACTAAAATAAAATGAAAAACTTCACCAATCATATTATTTATCATAGTAATTTTAATAATTCCATTTAACTTTTTTAATCTTTTATTAATTGCCCTTAATTCACTTGTTTCCTCTTCTAAAATATCTTCTTTTATATGAGTTATTTTTTTAGAACATCTTATCATCTGTTCTAAGTATAATATCCCATGTGTAGGTATTTGTAATTTTTCTTTTTCGTATATATAAAGATTTACTACCAATAATCCGAAAAGAGATACTCCAAACTTATAATGATAAATAGTTATTAAAAATAATATTATAGGTAATATCTTGCCTAAAAACGTATAAATATAATACTTACTCTTATTTTCTTTAAACTCTGACTGAACCATATCTAAAAGGGTTCCTTTTTTATTCATTCCAAGATTTATCAAATTATATTGAAGCTTTTCTCTTATTTTAGTATTGTTTTTTATAAATTCTATTTTCTTATTAATATTTTTAAGTTTTTCTTCATTAAATATGGGGTTCCTTAGCATCTTATATAAAACTCCTTGACCTAGAGTTGTATAATTTCTATCTAACTTACCAAAAACCTTATCCATATCAAAATCATTCCACGTCTTATCATCTAATGTGTACTCTTCTTTTTCACTTATATCATAAAATTTTCTTATATTTTTAATATTTCTTTTTCTTTTTAATAACTCTAGACCATACTTTTCTCTTATAATGCGTTTAACTTTTAAATTAGGTATAATTTTTTCTATAACTTCTTTAAAATATAATGTTTCATTTACATCTTTATCTTTTTTCATATAAACTTACCCCAATTTTCATTATAATTAACTATAAAATTAAAAAATTATTATATTAAATAAATGGTAGAATTATAGCGAAAGCTATTAATATTACAATTCCTATATAAATGGCCATTCCAATAGTTGTTCCAGCATTTATAGTTACTCCAAGGCCTGAACGCTTTTCAACAAAAACATTAGAATTATTTTTATTATAATAAATAAATCCTGCCTTCCAATAGTTATCATCATCTTTATAAACTACTTTATCATTTTTTATCTTATAATTATTTTTAGATTTAAAAGAAACTAGAGTCGTTATTATAATACCTATTATGGTTATTACCTGTAACAGATTAATTATTATACCGCAATTAAAAGTAACAACTCCTAAAGTCATTAAATTTCCTATTGTTAAAGAAATAAATTCAGGTAACATTGTAATAAATAACATTACAGAGAGGATTTTATTTGTTTTTTGATTTACTTTATGGGACTCTTCAGGATTTTTAGGATTGATTTTACAGTGGGTTTTTTGAAGTATTATATCTACTCCCACATATATAATTAGTGTTATAAATAATATGCTAGTTAATGATAATAGTAATTCTGGGCTTTTTTCCATCCACCCATTAGGTTGTCCATTTATATTAAAATGTATAGCTATTTTATTTGGAAGGTATGGATATCTCTCTATTACCATATAAGCATTAAATATTATAAACGACATAGTAATAGCTATATAAAAAATTATCCTTTTTATTGTGATTTTTTGTTTTTCTAAATTTACTATAACGACTTCCTTTTTATTTTTTTGATTAAACTTATTATTTCTTTTAATAAATTTTACTCTATTATTAAATATAATACCTATAACCATGCTTAAGATTATGTAAATTAAAATTCCCATTTCAGGAATATATTCATCATTTATAAATAAACCTGTTATTGTTACTAAAACACTAATAACTAGTATAAATGTTTTGCTTATCTTATAATTTTTTATTAAAGTTTTAAATGGCTCTTTTTTCTTAAGTTCATCTTCTACAACGCATCCAAATAATATATCTTTTCTACCAGTAATAGAAAATTTAATACTGATGTAATATAAAAATATTATCATTATAATAGAAAAAATAATCAAGTAATTCATTTTAATCGCCTACCTTAAACTTATTATATTTCTCTTTTACTATTTTAATAATTTCCTCTTCTTTAAGCCCCATTACCTTTCCTTCAGCTAATATTAAATTAATTTTCTCATTAAACTCATCTATGAAGTTATTAGGCTTATTTATTTTTACTATTACTCCAACCCTTTTATCAACTTGAAGATATCCTTCACTTTTTAAAAGGTTATATGCTTTATTTATAGTATGCAGATTTACATCTATCATTCCTGACATTTGCCTTACTGAAGGTAAACTATCTCCTTCTTTAAGTTCTCCCTTTGCAATAGCTTCTAGGATTTTATTTCTTATTTGAAGGTATATTGGAACATCACCATTAAATTCTATCTCTATTAGCAAGCACTCACTCCTTTCTGTTATATATAGTATAACAGTTGGAACATTTTTTCAATACATTTATATACCAAATTTTAATTTTATATCTATAACTTTGTTTTAAAAAACCCCTAAGTTTTTAGCTTAGAGGCTTTTATTATTAAAATAATATTTTTATATATTATTTTAAATAGAAACTTATTATTCAACTTATAAGGCTAACCCAGTTGCTATAAATCTTTATAGCATCTTCTCTCCAATTAAATTCTATATCATTGTCCACTAAATTATCTTTAAAATAGTATTTTGGCATATTTATTTTTAGCCCTTTATTTAAATCCCTTAAATATTCTTCTTTTAATGTATCTTTATTATATTCTAAATGCCCTAAAAGATAATAATCATTAAAATTACCCTTTAAAATATGTTCCTCATTTTCATCTGTTATAGCTAAAAGTTCAACTTCTTTGTTTTTTTCTATATCACCTCTATTTAATGATGTATGCCTTGAATGAGGGGATTTAAAACTACTGTTAATACCCTTTAAAATTTTATCTTCTTTTAATATTTCATGAGAAAACACTCCAAATATTTTATCATTCTTTATCTCTTTTCTTATACCATAAAAATGGTTTAGAGCAACTTGTGCTCCCCAACATATATAAAGAGATGTTTTTTTATTTTCTCTTATATAATCTAAAATATTATTTAATTCTTCTATATATGAAACATCTTTAAATTCTAATTTTTCTAGTGGTGCTCCAGTTACTATAACTCCATCTAGTAGCTTCTTAACATTATCAAAATCTTCATAGTTTAATTGCATATATTTATAATTCTCATGTTCTAATTTATAAGTATTTATCTTTATAAAATGAATATTTAAATCTTCATTACAGTTATTTAAAAGACTCAATATTTGAGCCTCTGTTTCGCTTTTTTTAGGCATTAAATTAACTATACCTATGTGCTTTAGCCCTTTTTTATATCCATTAAAGTTTATAGATACGTTTGTATCTCTTAAAATATCTACTCCTTGAAGTTTTTTTGAAATATGAATGGTCATTTTAACATCCCACCTTATCTAATCCTTGCTTAAAATCTTTTATTATATCTTCTATATTTTCAATTCCTACAGAAACTCTAACTAAGTCTTCTGATACGCCTGAAATTCTAAGCTCTTCCTTTGATAATTGTCTGTGAGTTGTACTAGCTGGGTGTAGAAGTGTTGTTCTAACATCACCTAAATGAACAACTAAAGGAACTATTTCTAAACTATTTATAAGCTTTTTAGCAGACTCTACTCCACCCTTTACTCCAAAGGTTAGTATTCCTGATGCTCCTTTTGGTAAGTACTCTTTAGCTAGTTCATAATCCTTATGGCTTTCTAAAAGTGGGTAGTTAACCCATTCTACATTTTCATGAGTTTGTAAAAACTTAGCTAAAGCTAAAGCATTTTCACTATGCCTTTCCATTCTTAAATGTAGTGTTTCTAAACCAAGATTAGTTAAGAATGCATTATTAGGACTCATTGTATTTCCTAAATCTCTAAGAAGAGTTACTCTTAATTTAACTATATAAGCAGAGTTTCCAAATGTCTCTACGTATTTTAATCCATGATAACTTGGATCTGGTTCTGTAAGTTCTTTAAACTTTCCATTATCCCAATTAAAATTTCCTCCATCTATAATTGCACCACCTAAGGCTACTGAATGTCCATCTGCATACTTACTTGTAGAATGAACAACTACATTTGCACCATGTTTAAACGGATTAAAAAGATATGGTGTTGTTATTGTATTATCTATTATTAAAGGAATATTAGCTAGACTTGCTACCTTAGAAAACTTTTTAAAATCAAGGCTATGTTAGCTAACTTTGTGATTAATTATATCTAAAATAGGCTATAATATA
>CAUWNL010000183.1:0-4275 GCA_963559995.1 uncultured Sarcina sp. | reverse complement strand
ATCTTATTAAATTAAAGTTTAATTTCTCAAACTTATATTATAAATTATATATTATTTTGTAATATTTAACTAAATTCTACTAAGTAAGTAGGTAAAACGATAAATACTAAAAATACTAATAGAAGTACTTTATAATTTTATCACTATTAATTGATATTACTTTTATTATGTTGTCAGATCTTATCTTATTTTCATATACACTTTAGGCAAGTTCCTATAGATTTTATATATAAACACAACTTTTTTAATCTTTTTATGAATTATTTATTCTAATATTAAAATAGCAAAAAAAGAAAAAACAACTAAATCTAAAATTTTAATATTCTCAGTTTCTAGAATCAGTAGTTTTATTGTAATGGAATTTATTCTTTTTTATATGTTTTTTATCTATTCTTTTACTGCAAGTGAAGAAAGACTTTGTTATTTAAAATAAAAAAAACTTCTTGCCGTTTCTATACTTTAGTTTTCAATTCAAGGGGTTTTACTTCTTTTGATAGTAATTTTTCTTTTATAGTTGATGAAAATAATATAATTACTAGAGTTAAGTTTATTTCTATGGATTAGTGTAATTTTTATAAATAAATTTATTATTTTTGTATTCATTTACGATGATTTTACTTAAGTGTTATAATGTTTTAAGTTAAGGAATTTTATAGAATTCCTTAACTTAAAACATCTAAAATAATGATTCCAAGCCATTTTCAAAATCACTTTTATCACTATTTGAACTACTTTGTGATTGTGCATTTTCAATAACTAACAATTTATTTTCTTCTATAGTTAATCTGTTAGAAATTTCTTTGACCTCATTAACTAATAAATCTATATTGCTTCCATTACTATCTTGCATTTTCTTATTTATAGAATCTAATTCATTGTTAAGAACACTAATTTTGCTTATAATATAAGCTTTTTCATTATTTATTTGTGATAAACTTCTACTATTTTCTGACATAGTAGAAGTATTATTAGCACTATTTAATACTATTAATAGTAAAAATATTAAAACTAACGCTACTACTAATAAAATTGTTTTTAGTTTTTCTATCATGATTTTTCCTTTATATATTTAAATTAATTTATTATTAATGCTCTTATAACTCTTCACCATTCCATTCATTTAATACTTCCTTAATTGATCTTGTCATTTCATTCATAAACTCCGAATTAATTTTAAAAGCATACTGACTTTGAGCATAATTCTTAGCTCCATATTCATTCCTATCGTTAAATAATTTATTTTTTTCTTTAAACATTTCTCTTATTTCCTCATGGTCTAAATTTTTCTACTCATCTTCAAAAACCATAAAGTTTTTACTAAAACTATCCTCTAACATATGTTTATGATTATCTGGATAATATCCTAAAGCTAACATAGTCACTGGGAAACATATTCAGGCAAATTAAATAGATCCCTATGATACTCTATATTTTCCATTATATTTCCTATATAACAAGATCCTATACCTAACGACTCACTAGCTATTACTGTATTTTGTGCTGCTATCATGGCATCTTCTATAGCTAAAAAAAGATTTCCTTCACTAGGTCTTAAAAATTTTCCTCCTGCCTCTTTTATAAAATCTTTAACATTGTTACTTTCATAATAAGAATACCATTTTTTAAAATCTGCTAAGAATATTAAAAGTACAGGTGCCTTTTCTATAAACCTTTGATTATCACAACTTCCAGCTAACTTTTTCTTCTTTTCCTCATTCCTTACAACTAAAATAGAATAAGCCATCATATTTTCAGCTGTTGGAGCCCTCATGGCGCATTGTAAAATAATATCTAAGTGTTCCTTAGAAATGTCTAAACTTTTATATTGTCTTAATGAACTTCTCTCTTTAATGGTATCTATTATACTGTTCAAAAAATCACCTCCAGTTTTAAAATTATCTTTATTATATATTATTAAATTCATATAGTGAACAATATTTGTAACTACCTTCTTTAATTTATTCTTTCTTTTGGCTATTTGGTAAAATTATATATTGTAATTAAAATCAAAAAACATATTTTAAAACTTTATTAAACTAGTAAGAACAATTCCTATATTATGTCATAATATGTACTAAGTAAAAAATTTAGGGAGAAGTATTTATATGGATAATTTTTCTACTGATCCTCAAATTAGAACCCTTAATGGAAACCGTTTATTAATATTAATTCAAAACACTACCTCAACTGCTGTAAATATAGATGTAACCTTAAGAAATTTACAAAATTCAAATAATGATGTAACTACAACTGTTACTATAGACCCTAATTCAACTAAAGTACTTCATCTTAGCAGAGTCCCTACTTTATTTGAAGTTATAATTTCTAATGTTCCATCTGGTGTTTACTTTACTGTCTATACTGGTAGACGCTGTAGTAATGGTGATTTTTTAATATCTCAACAATTTAATTATAATGATTTTATAAAGGCAACAATTACAGCTTAACTTAGACTAAAGTTAGGAGATGTATCAAAATGAATTATAAATTATAAATTATTTTGATACATCTCCTTTATTTTAATTTTTAATACTCATATAAAATATTTATGCAACTTTTGTAGAAGTGATATAATTTAAAAATATATCTAAAGAAAGGGACGTTTTATATGATAGATATAGAAGATGGTTTCTCTAAAGAAATTTTTTTAAATTTCAGTGATAAGGATCTAAAAAAATTTCTTAAAATCCTAGCTAGAAAAGAATTCTCAAGAAGTAATAAACTTCGCTTTGAAATTATAAAATAAATATTAAAAATATAAAAATAGATTGTCTAAATGTTTAGGCAACCTATTTTTAGCTTATTAATTGCTCTCTAAAAATTCAACTTTTCCATTTAAATTGTAATAAGCTGGAACAATTTTAATTTCACTATATTTCATCAAATTATTTATTGTCTCATCTTTTTTAATTTCTTCTATAACATCACATACGTTATTATTAGATGCTTCCTCAATAGATTTTGCTCTACTAACTGCCGGTTCTATTTTCTCTGTTATCGATGCTATTTTCCATGAATTTCTTCACCTTCATGAACACTATTATATGCCGCAGTAACTGCTCCACAACTTTCATGTCCCATTACAACTAATAATTTAACGCCTAAATGTTCTACTCCATATTCTATAGAACCTAACGCTAAATCATCAACAACATTTCCTGCTAATTTTATATCAAAAATATCCCCAAGACCTGTATTAAATATATGACTTGTAACAACTCTTGAATCTGAACAAGATACAACTACTGCAAAGGGATTTTGTCCATTCTTTAATTCTTCTCTTCTTTTACTAGAAATATCAACTAGTTCACTTTCATTATTAATATACAAGTCATTACCTTTTTTTAGCCTCTCTAAAGCATCATCTGCATTTTCTATGGTCATATCTAATGATGAAAGGACACTTCTTGCTTCTTCGCTACTACTTTTATTTATTTCACCTGTAGCGCTACATCCTATTAATGTTATCGTACTTATTAAAGACAAAGATATTGTTAATTTTTTCATAATTTATTTATCCCCCAATTACTTATTATAACAAATAACAAGTATACTATCTTTATTTTTTAGATTCAAACCTTAAATATCTATTATTTAAAATGTATTTACTTATTTTTTTGATAATTAATTTAAATATATCTTATTTTCAATTATTTTCTTTAAGTTCCTATTATTTATTTTTTTATTTTAATTTTATAAAATTTATACTATACAGCTTAAAATGAAGGAAATATTTTGAAAATATTCAATACATATCTCTAATAAAGTATACATATTGCATATTTTTTAAACCTAATATGTAACACTAGTAGCTATGTCATAATATTATTGTAATTTTATTACTTTTATGGTATAAATATAATATAGTGTACAAGTTTTAATTTTAAAATTGCATTTTAAAGCAAAAAGGGGGCATTATGAATAAGAAATTAGGATTAACAACAAAAATTTTTATTGGATTAATACTTGGAACAATTGCAGGAATAGTTTTATATAATATGCCTGCTGGACAAATACGAGATAACTTTTTAATTAATGGGGTATTTAAAGTTATTGGCAAAGGATTTTTAAGGGCAATGCAAATGCTTGTAGTTCCTTTAGTATTTTGTTCTTTAATTTGTGGAAGCATGGCAATTGGGGATACAAAAACCCTTGGAAAAGTTGGCGTAAAAACCATATTCTTTTATATTATAACTACTACTATAGCAATAACTCTTGCAATCAGTGTTGGTAATATTATAAATCCAGGAATTGGTCTTGATATATCTAGTATAG
>CAUWNL010000182.1:0-4288 GCA_963559995.1 uncultured Sarcina sp. | reverse complement strand
TTTATTTATTCCAAAAATCCTTATGAACCTCTGCTACCGCTTCTTCAATTTCTTTAAAAGGCCCTATAACCTCAATATCTTTTTGTCCCTTTGCAAGTACTTCCCTACATGGCAGATCAAATGTTGGATTTTTAGGATCACTTCCCGTTATCTTTAATAAATCCTTTTCTGACATTCCATATACTATTCTTCCAACATTTCCCCAATATATAGCACCTGTACACATCGCACATGGCTCCGCTGTTGAATATAAAGTACATCCCCATAAAAAATCTTTTGTATATTTCATAGATGCCTTTTCCATTAGCTGTGTTTCAGCATGCCCTGTGCACTTATAATTTGTACCTTCAATATTCATTTGTTCTAGTAACACTTCTCCATCACTACTTACTAGAATACACCCAAATGGCATATTTCCAGACTCGCGTGACCTCCTAGAAACCTCTACACATTTTTTCAGATAATATAAATGACTTTTATAACCCATATTTTCTCCTTCCAAACAATCTTGTAACTTTTTCATATTTTAACATAATATTTCATATAGTACCAAACTATATATTGATGTTTTATATTTTTTATAACATAAATAAAACTATAATTTATATCCATATAAAAATATTTTTAAATTTGTTCTTCTATACAACTATTAATTAATTTTGATCCATAAGGGATACAAACTTTAATTTCTTTTTTTCTTCTTGTCCATTTTTCTTTTTACACCCTTTAAATAATTATAAGTTCTATACAAGGTTGGATTCTTTACTTCCTCTTCTTTCTTATGAACAAATCTCATTAACTCCATAATAGGTTCTATTTTATTGAGTGTATCATTATACCCTTCAATTATTCTTACTCGCTTCGCATTAGTATCTAGATTTAATGTGCCTGTTATAGCATTTTCAACTAAATTTTCTGGTGCTATTATTATAAGTCTTGAATTTGGATAAAGAGATCTATCAACTTGTGCATCCTTAGATAATAAAACTACAATTATAATATCACATCTTTCTCCATATACCGGTTGAATTGGGATATTATCAGCTATTCCCCCATCTATATATTTTTCTCCTAAAACTTCAGTACTATCATATATTAAAGGCAATGATGCTGATGCTAAGACAATCTTTTTAGCAGTTTCATTATCATAATCATTTATTTTAAAATACTTAGCATTAAAATTAGGTAACTTTGTACATGCTGCATAACATATCTTATTCTTTTCCTTAATTTTATTAAAATCTAGATACTTTTCTACCATTTCAACAGCACCATCGTTACTAATAGCTCCATGTTCTAATTTATCTGTTAAAAATTTCTTTGCTAATTGTAGATTCTTTCCTCCAATGTATAATCCAATTCCTCTTTTAATCAATTCAGTTTTGCTAATTGGGACTAATCTTTCCATTGTTACTTCTTCCCACAGCTTATCTGCCTTTTCAAGTTCATCCATAGCAAATAGTATAGAATTAAAGGCTCCAATAGAAGTTCCAGAAAAAACTGATATGTATTTAGTTAAATTTAATTGCTTTAATGCCTTCCAGACCCCAAGTTCGTATGCACCTTTGCCTCCACCACCGGCTAATACTAATCCAATTTTCATACATTACCCTCTCTATACTCTTCCACATTTTATTAAATAAATTATACTATAAAAAGTTAAATTATAGTATATTAATAATTTTTTCCTATTATAATTCTATTTATTATTAGAATCAATTTTAAAACTTTAATTTTTATATAATAACTATTATTATGTATGATATACTATTTATGATATTTCATTTAGGAGCTGATTAACTTGAAAAATAAAACATTTAATATAATTATTTCGCCTGCAAAAAAAATGAATATAAATAATGATGATATTATAAGTGAATCTATGCCTTGTTTTATGGAAAAAACAGAATATTTATATAATAATTTAAAAGATTATAGCTATGATAATTTAAAAAGACTTTTAGCTTGTAATGATGAAATTGCAGAACTTAACTATTCTAGATATAAAGATATGAACTTATATAAAAACTTATCTCCTGCTATTCTTTCTTATGAAGGTATTCAATATAAATATATGTCACCAGACTCATTTAGCAATTCAGAATTTGATTATATATCAAATTATTTAAGAATTTTATCTGGTTTTTATGGTATTTTAAAACCATTTGATGGTATTGTTCCTTATAGATTAGAAATGCAAGCCAAATTAGCAATAGGAACTAATAAAAACTTATACTCTTTTTGGGGAGATTCCTTATATAAAGAACTTACTAAAGATACTAATATTATATTAAATCTTGCCTCAAAAGAATATAGCAAAACTATCGAAAAATATTTAACTAAAGACGATACTTTCATAACATGTGTTTTTGGAAGTTTTGTTAACTCTAAAATTAAAGTAAAAGCAACTGAAGCTAAAATGGCTCGTGGACTTATGATACGTTATTTAGCTGAAAATAATATTACTAATATAGAAAAAGTTAAAAACTTTAAGGAACTTGGATTCTCTTATTCAGAAGAACATTCAAAACCTAATGAATTTATTTTCTTAAAATAATTATAAAAACTATACGATAAAAGCGCTTGTGTTTCCACAAGCGCTTTCTCGCTAATTTATTTTAAATACATTTTGTAATTAAAGACTAATTTTATTAAAGTGGTCTTATGTCAATATCTTGGACACGAAAAGTCAAACTTTTTTTATGATGAACTTCTAGCTAATAATTCACATTGATCTGGAGTCATGTAATTAATAGAAGAGTGTAGTCTTTTTCTGTTATAACAACCTTCTATATATTTAAATATAGCTCTATTAGCTTCTTCGAAGGTACGGTATGTATTTCTATATATTTCTTCCTTCTTTATTGACGAATGGAAAGATTCTATGCAAGCATTGTCATATGGACAACCCTTCTTACTGAATGATTGTACAACATTAAATTCAGTGCATATTTCTCTTAAATCATTAGTCATTCTTTTACTGAAAGCGTAGCCAATTATTTTTTTACAGTTATTGCACATATGCCTAATTCAGCCATTTTTCTTTGAACCCTCTTTCAATTTTAATAGCTGATTTTAATTCCTCATTTTCAGCGTCTCTTGCAAATTTAGTTTTAATCAAAAGATTTATAATATATACTTCTGGCTACGCCTAGAACGGTACACATAGTATTAATATCATGATTGTTTCTATTACTCTCTATAGATTCTATTACTCAATTTAATTTTTTGTTGCAAATATGGTCATAGCTTTTTTGGCTCTGCCCGCCTTTGGTGTAATATTTCATTTTCATCTACTTTAATTTCTTTTACATCTTTAATCCATCCATTAATTGTTGACTTTGCAATGCCATATTCGCTACTTAGCTCTGCTAAGCTCATTCCTGACTTAAATAAGTCTACTATCATATTTTTATATTCTTGATCGTATCTTCTGCCCTTTCCCATAATGGACACATCCTTTCTTAACTAAATATTATTTTACTTAGTTCAATTTAATGTGTCCACTACTTTATACTAACACCAGTCATCATTATTAAAGTAATTAATTACACGTTACCTAAACATATAAGATTATTTACTTTATTTATTGTAGTTTTTAGCTTTAAAGTTAAGTATAATATAGCTAAGTAAAGCTAATACTAGCATATATGTTGGAAGTATGATATATGAAAGTTCCCCTAAATCATATCCTACTAAGGTATTTATAATACTTTGAAATGGTAATGTTGTATAAAAAGCAACAATACTTATTATAGGAAATATAATCTCATTAGGTGTACTAAATCGTGAAATAAAAAAATCCAAGTTCAGAAGTACAAATAAAATTAGAAACATAATTGTCCCTAAAAATATTAACACCGATTTATATTTTACCTTAAATAATCTTATTAGTATTAAAAATAATATTGTAAATATACTTAAAACCCAAAAGTAGTTTTTTAAATAACTTTTTATATGCTCATATTTCACAACAAAATTAGCCACTATTATACTAACAACAATAGTAATAAAATATACTGTTATTATTTTAAAACTATCTCTTAGATTGATTAATTTTTTCACATTTTCCCCCATAAACAATTAAATAAACATATTCATTTAATTCATAATTTCATCTTTATTATTATTCACAACTAACACCTTAATTATTGCATATTATTTTAAAGCTGTTCATAAAATCCAATTTGTACTTATATTATATTCTCTTATTTGAATCCACTTAGGATTAGTAATTGTAGCAGGATACGTCTCTTGTGTATACCCATCATACATAATAGAAACTACA
>CAUWNL010000181.1:0-4400 GCA_963559995.1 uncultured Sarcina sp. | reverse complement strand
TTGGTTTTTTATAGTAGCAATTTTAATTGAAGATTAACATTAGATGTATTTAAATTAGATATTTTTGCTAGTGCAGGAGTTAATTTAGGAACATTGAAGATTAACATTAGATGTATTTAAATGATATGCGCATGTTATTGTAAATAGTACTGGAAAATTGAAGATTAACATTAGATGTATTTAAATTAGTTTTATGAGGTTTCGAGTGATTTAACTCTTTTATTGAAGATTAACATTAGATGTATTTAAATTGGGACACAGTAAACAATAGATACTGCCAACAAAATTGAAGATTAACATTAGATGTATTTAAATTTCTGATTATTTTGGTTTTTTATAGTAGCAATTTTAATTGAAGATTAACATTAGATGTATTTAAATCTATTAACATCTACATTTACATCTATAGGGGCGCTTAATTGAAGATTAACATTAGATGTATTTAAATTTTTACCCTGGATGACAATGATAAGCTAGATGATTGAAGATTAACATTAGATGTATTTAAATCATAACTGCTCCTGTAGATGGTTATATAGATAAACAATTGAAGATTAACATTAGATGTATTTAAATTGGGAATGTAATAATTCATTGAATCTATTTGCTCCCAATTGAAGATTAACATTAGATGTATTTAAATAAACGAATTTAATAGCTGTGTAGATTTTGCCTATAATTGAAGATTAACATTAGATGTATTTAAATATGTTTAGTCTTGGTCGCCCTTTTGGTTTTAACATGTATTGAAGATTAACATTAGATGTATTTAAATGAAGCAACTTTAAGAGATTGGGGGTGTAAGTAATGATTGAAGATTAACATTAGATGTATTTAAATTTGGGAGAAAAAGGATGATGAAGGAAACGTAATATAATTGAAGATTAACATTAGATGTATTTAAATACAAGTATTCCTGCAGATATTAAAAGTCAGCTAACATTGAAGATTAACATTAGATGTATTTAAATAATTTTAGTTCTGGTGGTAATACAATAGAAATTAAATTGAAGATTAACATTAGATGTATTTAAATTGTTCTAGATCATATGCAGTATTTTTAACCCTTACTGATTGAAGATTAACATTAGATGTATTTAAATCCATTTTTAAAAGCAACTATAACTCCATTATTTTTCAATTGAAGATTAACATTAGATGTATTTAAATATAGATGGTTGTCCTTTAATAAGAACCCCACAAAATATTGAAGATTAACATTAGATGTATTTAAATTCCAAAAAAGTTATAAAATCAAATTCATTTATATTTATTGAAGATTAACATTAGATGTATTTAAATAAGTAGTTTTTAACATAGTCTACAAATTCAAAGTATATTGAAGATTAACATTAGATGTATTTAAATAGAAAAAAATCTTACTCAAATAGAAAGTTATTGGAATGCTAATAAAATATATTTAAATTCATGCACATTGTAGTATAATTAAATTAATTAGAAAATACATAGGATAAGAGAGAAAGGGGAACTTAATATGGAAGTAAATAATGATTTAAAGAAGGAAATAAAAGAAGAATTAAATGGATTAAAAAGTGAAATTAATCAAGAAATTTATGAAGATTTAGAGAAGATAACAGAGGGGGTTGCAGATAGGATTAGAGAAGAAATAAGTTATAATAGCATAAAAAATCAAGAAAAAAATCAAATAAATAAAGAAATTTTAACTATGGCTCGTAATAATGATGTTAGTGAAGAACTTAATTTGTCTGTTAAAAATCTTATAAAAGAAGACAGAAGATTAAAGAGAATGTTTTTAATAGATTTAATAGGATTCACTGCAGTATGTGGGGCAGCAATTTACTTACTTCATAAGAAAAGAAAATAATATAATTTAACAAATATAAAAGAGGTGGATTTTCCACCTCTTTTATATTGAAACTTTGTTTAATTTTTTAGATTTTAGGAGTATGTAAAGTGAAAATATTATAGCAATAATTGATAATAATTCTGCTCCATAAAATAATCCTATTATATTATTTAAATTAAAAATTTTTGCAATATAGTTTAAAACTACTGGACAAATTGATTCTCCTACATAAATAGATGTAGATACCATTGTAATTGCAAGGGAAGTATGTTTTACATGAACACATTTTGCTGAATAAAATAGACAATAAGGAACAACAATTCCAAAACCGATACCAGCTATAATAATTCCAATGGCCATTATTAAGACTACATTAGATAGAAGAATTAATATAAATCCTACTGCCATAAAAATAAAGGAAAATAATATTAAGGATTCTTTAAGTATTTTAAGTATTCTATGAAAAATCATCGCTCCAATAAAGGCACTAAAAGTAATTAAGGCTATTAAGTAGGAGGATGTTTCTGGAGTTCCAAGATGCTTATAAGCAATTAAAAGAGACATATTTGTTGGAACACTATAAAATACTATAAAAGATAGTATTATAATTACAGAATATTTAAAAACACCTTTATTTAATTTAATATTAGAAGTATCCTTATTAAGACTTTCTATTTTATTCTCAGGAGCACTATGATCATAAGGAGCTATTTTAGGAAGAAAAAATATTACTAAAAACAAAACCACTATCCCGGCTAAATAAATTAAGAATATATTTTGCCATCCTAAAGAGGCTAAAACACCAACTATTAGTATAGCAATAACAGCTCCAATGTCACTTACAGCAGTTGAGTATCCCATAAACTTAGCTCTTGTCTTTCCTTCAAAAAAATCACCTATAACTACTAGTGAAAGTGGAGCTATAATTCCAAGACCTAATCCAAAAAGCCCACGAGTTAAAAGGAGACTATATATATTGTTTGAAAAATAAGAAAGAATAGAAGCTATTAAATATAATATAAGGCCAAATATAAGTAAATATTTTTTTCTTATGTAATTACTTAGTTTATTACTAAGTAAACTAATGGGTATACATATTAAAGCTGGAATTGTAACGACTGATTTTATAAGAAGGGGACTTGCAGATGTAAATTGTGCATCTATAACACTAAGGGCAGGGCCTATAGCTGCTGTTGCTATTATAGTGAGCACAGAAGTTGCTAAAATAGCAGTTTTTTCTAAAGTTTTCATAAGCTTTTGTTGTTATTACTAATAAATTTTAGAATATAAAATATTAGCTTACAACAATTCACCTCTCTTTCAAATAATGCTTTATTTTTTACCAAGTTTGATTAGAGTTTTTATTGTTAAATCGTTAAGTTAATTTTAAAACAAAAAAGTTGATAAGTCAACTAAATTAAAAATAAAAAGGATAGTAATATTCTTATATAAAATACTCGTAAATAATATAACAAAAATAAACAATATAATAATTATTGATTTTAAACAAAATAAGATATATGATTTTTATAAGAATTAAGGAGGTTTAAGGTTATGAGTATTGTAGTAAAAAACAAAGAAGAACTTAAAAGAGCTATGGAGTTAAAGTGTGGTGAGATAATAGCTAAAGGTGACCTAGCGAAAAAACTAAAAAAATCAAAAAGTATAACTAAATTAAGTACAAAAACACTAAAAATATTAACAGTAGCTTTAGGAGTTGGAGCTTTAGCATCTCCTTTAACAGGTGGGACATCTTTAGGAGTATCTATTGCATCATTAATTCCAATATCAACATTAACAGGAGTTGAAGTAGCTGCAATAGTTGCCTCATCTTTTATAGGAATAGCTTTAATAATCGCAGTTTTTAAAGAGTATGAGGAAATTGAATATAGCAAAGGAAAACTAGTTCTTAGAAAAAAGTCTTTGAATAAGTAAAAAGATAGAAAATGAAAAAGAACTATATAGAATATATTAGTTCTTACAAATATTTAAATAATTATTTAAATGTATGTATAATATTCGTAAAGATTTTATATTTTATATAGTTCTTATAAAGATTAAAATAAATCATTTTTACATATTTTTCATAAGATTTTCTTCTAAATTAGTTATTATGCAATCTAATTTATTTTTATTATTGTTAACCTTTGCTTCATGTACAGAGAATGCATGGATTAAATTCTTTAAAGATATTGTTATTTGGAATACAATTATATCTTTTATAGTTTCTATTTTACTTTGAAGTCTATTTAAGATAGTTGAATCATCTTCTTCATCCATTTGAGCTTTTATTATGGCTATTATTAAATCCTCTAATTCTTGAGATTCTTTTTTATCTAAAGTGAAGCCTTTAGTAATTTCAACTTCCTTAGTATCTAATTCATTGTTTATTATTCTCATCATTTGAGCTTTTACAATTGTTACTATTTTTACATTTAGTTTATTGTTATTATATATATCTAAGTTTTTAACTAAATCTTTAAGCTCCTTTGAGTTTTTAGTGTAAGCGTGACCACCATTGTGTAAATTAAATTTAACTATAATATTTTCTAGAATTTTTGTAGTATAACCT
>CAUWNL010000180.1:0-4436 GCA_963559995.1 uncultured Sarcina sp. | reverse complement strand
ACTAAATAAACTTTAGAAATTTCATTTGGGAATATTAAAATAGCAGTTGAATATGAACTTATAATAAAATAGCTTAATAGAAGATCAATCTTTAAGTTTTTATCTTCTACATTATATAGAAATTTATTTATTGTTGTTAATATATGAACAATATAACCTATGGAATAATGTATTATAAACATAAGAAATATTATTAAAAATATTTTAGCAGAAATATTTTTAATATATACGTTAGATACTGAAAAGTACCTCCAGATACTTGTACATAGACTTATAAAAGCACTAATTTCTGCAAATATTATAATAAATCCTTGTACTATTGTAATTATTAGAGATCTATCTTTGAAGAAATCTATATAAGTTTTATTAACATTTTTTATTGCAAATTTAACGAGATTAAATAATTGTAAATTTTTAGATCTATTTCTTAGAGATATAATTAATATTACTATTATTGTTGATAAAAGTATGATGAATGTTCCCATAGTTTTATATAAATACCTCCAGTTTATATATTAAATAATTATTATAAAATTTTATATAAAATCTATTATATCAAAATTATTACTGGATTTAAAACTATCTAAAATAAAAACATCCATTTTTATGGATGTTTTTATTTTACTATTTGCTATGTTTTTTCTTTTGTTTTCTTTGATAAATTACTGCAAGAATAAATCCTATGGCACCAAATATTAAAGGACCTGCTGCAATCCATATACCTTCTTGAATATTTCCTTGAAGGAAAGGTTGGACAATAGAAAAACCATTTGCAAAAATTAATGTTATAAGAGTAATAATACCTATTATAACACCTATTTTCTTACTAAAGAAAGTATATTCTTTCTTTATATTATCATTAAGTTTGAACTTAATATATGCAAAAACTATAAAAGCCCAAGGAATTGATGTACCTACAGTAACCATGAATGTTAAATTATTATATACTGTATTTGCAGTGTTTCCACCAAATCCTATAGCAAGCATACCACCAACTATAATAGCAGCTTGTATATATAACGCATTGGCATTAAAGCCATGTTTATTCTTTTTAGTTATAACCTTAGGAAGCATTCCTTCTGGCATTCCTTCAAAGATTTGCTTTATTGGATAATAAAGTGTTAAAGGAAGATTCATCATAGCAATAAGGCTTATCCAATTTGTTACTCTGTTTACCCATTCTCCAAGAGCAATAGAGGCTGTACCAGACATTCCTAAATGAGTTCCTAAAAGATAGAACTGTTGTTGTATCATGTAGATAGGATAGTTATATAAGTTTACATTAGGGTTTCCAAATGTATCTTTCCAATTAAGAACCATACCACTAATAACTATGATAGCTATGTATAAGATTCCCATTACTATTCCCATAAATATCATTGCTCTAGGAACAGTTTTTTTAGGGTTTTTAACTTTATCAACAAGCCCCCCTATGCTTTCCATACCACCTAGAATAAATATAGCAAAAACTAAAAATCCTAGTGCAGAAAATACATTATCATAAGCTGGGTTAGGCCCATAGAATAAAGATTTTATTCCATTAAAAACAAATGGTTGTTGAAAGTGAAATCCTGATAAACAAAATACCAAAACTCCTCCGCCTAAAATTAGAATATGCATTACTATTGTAATTAACATTGACATATTAGCAAGTATAGAAACTGATTTAACACCCTTACGACAGAAAAATACTACTGCCAAAAACCATACAATACCAATTAATGCTGTTGTAGCAGTGTTACTTAATCCAAATAAATGCCAGGTTTCAGAGATATCCTTACCAAATATTGCTGTTGAAAGTGTAATGGCAACGGAACTTAAACTAAACCACCAAATAATGGCCGCTATGTACCAAATAAACGCACCTGTTGTACTAAATTTTAATCCAACAGAATTAGTCATCCAAGAAAAAATACCACCTTTTTCTTCACTAAAGGCTGAACTCATTTCAGATACCATAAACATATAAGGTATAAAAAACAAAATAATTCCGATAACAATATATGTTATACCTGCATACCCCATTTGATAGTAAATTTGTTGGCCGTTCCCCAAGCTATAAACAGTCATAAAAATCATAGCTACAAAAGACCAAAAACCTATTTTATAAACTTTAGCCTTCTTGTTATCGCTATCTAGTAATTCAAGATCTTTATTATCCTCCATTAATATTTTCCTTTCTTTTAATAAGATTGCTAGTAAAATAATATCATGGTACTATAATAAATTCAATAAATATTCATAATTTATTATAAATATATTCATTGTATAATAATTATAATACATTAAAATATAATATAAATTTTAACTATTTAAGAAACAAATAGTACTTTTTTAATTAAATATTAAATTAAAAGATAGAAAAATAAATATTTATACAACTTAAGAAATTTTATTTTAATATTCATATTTATACATTATTTTAATGATTTATTACATCAAATTGTTTTCATTATACAGCCTTTAAATGCGGTAAACTCTTTATATTTAATATTATAAAGGTAAAAAAATACATATAACTTGATATTAAATTATATTTTTTATATAATGTTAAAATGTTTTAACAAACATAATTTATTTAGTGTTATGTTTTATAAAATATATTTTATAATTACTAAAGATAATAGACAATTAGGAGGATAATATGACTTGGAAAGAAGTTATTAAAAGTGCTAAGTATAAATGGGTTGTTATAGAGGCAATAAAAGCAAAATCAGAAAATGGTAAAAGGATTATAGAAGATATAGATTTTTTGGCTGAATATGAAAATGGTAGTGATGCACTAAAGGATTATGCTAAAAGACGTAAAGAAAATAAAGAGAAGGAATTTTATGTCTGTGATTCCACAATTGATGTATTAGATATAGATGAGGTTAAATTAGACTAATTTTATAAAGAACATAACATATTTCAGTGATTTATGTTATGTTCTTTATTTTAAGCATCAAATGTAGTTAAAAATATGTTATAATATTTATCAAATTATAAAATTTAAGGGAGTGTTGTTTTATGAGTTTATATGATAAATTAGTTGGAAATGCTACATTAAGTAATAATACAGATTATATTAATGATTATCTTTTAGATAATGAAGATGTTATAATGGCATATCAATTTGTAAGAGACTCTATAATACTAACTAATTTAGGAATATATATGGTAGACGTTCAAGGCATAACTGGAAAAAAGGTACAAGTTAAATTTTTCCCTGGGAAAGCTATAAAAACAATTTCTTTTGAAACAGCAGGAAATTTTGATTTAGATGTTGATATAAAAATAGGTGTAGAAGGTAATACTGTAGTAAATCAACAAGGAATTTATCATTCTGCCCCTATAAGTTTTAAAGTACCAAAATCTCAATCAAAACAAGCTAAAGAAATAGTTAATTTAATAAAAAAATATTATCTTACTTAAAAGAATAATTAATTAAAGGCTATATGATTAATCATATAGCCTTTAATTAATTACTTCCATGTAATGTGAGCATTATTCCTTGGGACAGTTCTAAAGTACTTAACAGAGGGGTAACCTAAAACCATGCAAGTTACTACTTTATTAGCATTACCTATACCTAAGAGATCCTTAATCTTTTCACTATTTTTAGCTGCGAAAGCTAAAAAACCACTATATAAAACACCAATCCCTAAACTATTTGCCATAAGTTCCATAGTTGAAGAAGCTAAAGATGCATTAACTTCTGAATTAGAAACTACAAATATCACATCATTAGAATTAAATAGTAATTTATCACTATCATATTTATTTTCCTTAAAATCAGCATACATTTTTGTCCACATTTTTGCATAAGGTGCATAATTTTTATATTGTGGTGTAACATCGTGTAATATATTTTTTCCAATATCATTTAGCGTTTCAATGGTAAGTTCTTTTAGGGTATTTATATTGTTCCTAATTACTATGTAAGATACATCTTGAGCATTACTTCCAGTTGGAGTAAATCTTCCTGCTTCTATTATCTTTTCAATCTTTTCTTTTTCAACTTTTTTTGAAGTATCAAATTGACGAATTGTTCTTCTAAACTTTATAAAATTTAAAAGATTATCAGAATCTATAAAAAAGTCTTCTTTATTATACTCTTTAACTTCATTCATATCATATTCATCAGAATAAACTGCATTTTTAGGGCAAACAGCTATGCAATGACCACATTTAAAGCAAATTAAATTACGAATTTTAGCTTTTCCATCTCTAATTTTTATGCAATTAAGAAGACAATCTTTTACACATGCCCCGCATCCTATACATTTTTCCTCGTTAACTAACATCATTTGTTTTATCTCCTTATAAGTAATAGTTATAATAAAAACGTTTCATTAAAATTATATCATAAAAAATTTAATAACTAAAAATTATTTATTTAATATAATTATATAAAATACACATATAAAATAATAATAAATATAAAATAAATATAA
>CAUWNL010000179.1:0-4437 GCA_963559995.1 uncultured Sarcina sp. | reverse complement strand
ATATAATAAATTAACTAGTTTTTATTATTATCCTTTATCTTTTTATTTTCATCCCATAATCTTCTTAAGTCAACATTTTAAAAATAAAAAAACACATAATAAATATACTATTAAAAGTAAAACTATTATGTGTTTTAAATATTTTCAATTCATTGGTACAAAAATCTCTATTAATGTTATTTGTTATGAGATAATTTAGATCTTTTAGTATACTTTTTACCAGTACTATGAACACCTAATTTTTGACCATGTTCTATAGCAATTTCAGCACCTTCCTCAGAATACATCTTTCTAAGTTCAGCATTAGATTTTTCTCTATCTTTGATTCTATTTTTATTATTATCCATTGAAAGACCTCCTTATTTTTATAACATTATTTTTTCAAAAGGGATAAGAAAATATTAAGGTAATTTTAATCAATGAAATATTTAACATATTTGTATGGAATTTTTAAAATGTGACTATAATTATTTATAAAGGAGGTAAAGATGAGCAATATGACTAAAATAAAATGTGCAGTTATGGATTTAAAAGATCAAGTAGTGATTCATTTAAATGATAATTATTTAGATGATGATGTATATAAACTTTTCATAAATAATAAAAGAATAGAAAACATAAAAATAAATATTTTAGAAGATAGAAAAACTATTGTAATAGCTAATATTATTGAAGATATAGTCCCAACTGATTTATTAGAAATTAATATTGGTAGTGAATATTATAAAGTAATCTTAAGGAGTTTTTTAGATAGTTTTTATTATAATGATGACGATTTAGGTATTAGTTTTAATAAAAATAATATATATGTTAAGTTATGGGCACCTACTGCGTATAAGGTAGAAGTTAATATTTATGATTATTATAATAAAGATATAGAGGCTCCTTGTAATATATATAATATGAAGTTTGATGTGAAAACTGGGATTCATGAAGCAAAAATAAATAAGAAAGACAAAAATAAATATTATTTATTTAAATTATATTTTAAATGTAGAGATGATGAAAAAATAGGTTTTGAAGTCAAATATGCAGTAGATCCTTATGCCATAGCTGTTTGTGTAAATGGAGATAAAGGTGTTTTATTAGATATTAATGATGAAGATTTAAAACCAAAACTTTGGAACTATGATAAGAGGCCATTTTTAGAAAATATAGAGGATTCAATTTTATATGAAATGCATATAAGGGATTTTACTATAGATGAAAATAGTGGAGTTTTAAAGGAATTAAGAGGAAAATTTTTAGGTGCAACTGAAGAGGGTACCGTTTATATAGATGAAGGAACAAATAAAATTTGTAAAACTGGAATAGACCATTTAAAAGAACTTGGAATAACTCATGTACACTTAATGCCTTGTTTTGATTTTGGGTCAGTAGATGAAAAAAATTTAAGTAGAGAGAATAATAGAAATTGGGGATATGATCCTAAAAATTATAATGTTCCTGAAGGAAGCTATTCAACAAATCCTTATAATCCATGTGCTCGAATTATAGAGTTTAGAGAGATGATTAGAAAATTTCATAAAAATAATATAAGAGTAGTTATGGACGTTGTTTATAATCATATGGAAAGTACTAAAAATTTAGATAGCATAGTTCCTAATTATTATTTTAGAACTGATGATTTTTGTAATCTAACCAATGGATCAGGATGTGGGAATGAAATAGCAACAGAAAGACCTATGGTAAGAAAGTTTATTATAGATTCTATAATGCATTGGGTAAATAATTATAATATAGATGGCTTTAGGTTTGATTTAATGGAACTTATAGATATAGATACAATAAGGAAAATAACTTCAAAGGTAAAAGAAATAGATGAAAATATAATAATATATGGTGAACCATGGAAAGCAGGATATTCGCCTCTTACTAATGGAACATATAAAGGAAGTCAAAAGGGAAGAAATTTTTCAGTTTTTAATGATGTTTTTAGAGATGCTATAAGGGGAGATAATTCACCATCTTGGGGTTATATAAATTGTGATGCTCATAACAGAGATAAGGCGTGGAGTATCATAGAAGGATTAAAAGGTTCTATATATACATTAACAAAATTACCTGGAGAATCAATTAATTATGTATCGGCTCATGATAATTATACTTTATGGGATCAAATAGAAAAATCAATGAACTGTAATATAAAAAGTGGAAATTATCAAAAGATAAATGAGGATGATGTTTTAGAAAATTATAAAGTGAGGGAATTAATTCTTGGTTTAGGAATTATTTTAACGGCTCAAGGAATACCTTTTCTACATAGTGGAGTTGAGTTTTTAAGAAGTAAGCAAGGTGACCATAATAGCTATAAAAGTTCGGATAGTATAAATAAAATAAATTGGGCACATAAAATAAAATATTATGAGGTATTTAATTATATAAAGGGTCTTATAAATATTAGAAAAAGTCATAAAGCTTTTAGGAAAACTTCGGATTTAGATATTAAGAAAAATCAAAATGTTTTCTTTATTAATAATGATGAGGAAAGTGGAGTTATAATATCTCATTTACATAATGATTTAAATGAAGAAAAATGGAAAAATATACTCATCATATATAATGGAACTTCAATAGATAATTATAATATTAACTATAAAATACCTAAAAGTCATAGTGGAAAATGGAAGATTATTGTAAATTATAAGCAAGCAGGAGAAAATATAATTAGTACTATTGATGAAAATAATATCCCATATCTTAAATCACACTCTATTATGATGTTATATGAATAAGTTTATTATAAATATAACTACTTTTGTATTTATAAGTTATAATAGTATTATAATTACAAAAAAGAGGTGTGAAATATTTGAGTAGTGAAGTTTATTTTTCAAATTTAAGAGCAAGAAGTGTAGATCAAAATAAGATAACGAAAATAAAGAAATTATTTGATAAAGCAAACATTAAAGGAATTTTAAATGAGGGGGATTTAACAGCTTTAAAAATTCATTTTGGGGAACTTGGGGGAGATGGATATATAAATCCAGTGTTTGTTAGACAAGTGGTTGATAAAGTAAGAGAGGCAAATGCTAATCCATTTTTAACTGATACCAATACACTTTATACAGGAAGTAGGTCAAATGCTGTAGATCATTTAAATACAGCAGTTATGCATGGGTTTGCTCCAGGAGTTATTAATGCTCCAGTTATAATTTCAGATGGATTAAAAGGTGAAAATGTAAAGAATATTAAAATAAATAAAAAACATTTTAAAGAAGCTAAAATAGCTGGAGGTATAGTAGATGCTGATAGTATGATTGTACTATCACATTTTAAAGGTCATGAAATGGCAGGTTTTGGAGGTGCTATAAAAAATTTAGCTATGGGTTGTGCAAATCCTGAAGGAAAAAGAGATCAACATTCTCCAAGGCCTACAGTAAACAAAGATAAATGTGTAGGATGTAAAAAATGTATAGGAGTTTGTCCAAAGGAAGCTATAAGCTTAGAGGAAAAAAATCATTTATAGATAAAGCAAAGTGCATAGGATGTGGAGAATGCATGACTGTTTGTCCAGTTAAAGCTATAGAAATGAATACTAAAGAAGAATCTTTAATTTTTATAGAAAAGCTTACAGAATATGCTTATGGTGCTGTAAAAAATAAAAAAAATAAAGTATTTTATATGAATTTTGTTATAAATGTTACTCCAGATTGTGATTGTGTTCCATGGAGCGATACCCCTATAGTTCCTGATATAGGAATTTTGGCATCTAAAGATCCTGTGGCTTTAGATGAAGCTTGTTATGATTTAGTAAACAAATCTATAGCTTTAAATAATAATTTTTTAAGGGATAGAAATGAAAAAAGTAATTGCACATGTGAGGGGCATGATAAGTTTAAATTAATGAGGGATAATACTTTTGGAGAGCTTCAACTATCCTATGGAGAAGAAATAGGATTGGGAAGCAGAGATTATAAGCTTATAGAAATTTAGTATTAAATTAGAGTTAAGTAAAAAATAATATATAAGAAGAGACTAAATCAAAAGTAAGGTTATTCATAGTATTAAATATAAATATTTATAATCCAATACATATTATGAATAACAAATTATTTTGATTAAGTCTCTTTTAGTTAACACAAATTAGTCTTCATTATTTCTATAAATTTCTAGAGTCAAAATGTTGTTCTCAAAGGAGATATTACAGGTATCAACCATCATTCCAACTAAGGAAATTTGGGAGCCAGTTTCATTTTCACCAATTAAGTTCCAATAATATTCCTCAATCTCGTGTTGTCTTGGTATACATAGGGCTTGTTTTAAAGATTCAAAGTCTTTATCTTTTATGCTAGAAATGTTCCCCCTAATAATGAAAGAAGATATATTATTATTAACGGATAAATCAATATGAATATCTGTACATCCTAAATTATAAAAAAATGCAACAAGTTCATTCATAATTCTTAAGTTTTTCTCTGTTTTAAATTTCATAAA
>CAUWNL010000178.1:0-4479 GCA_963559995.1 uncultured Sarcina sp. | reverse complement strand
ATTAAAATGAAAATTATAATAAAAAATATATAAAATATTTAATTGTTATATATTTTTTACTTTTCTTTACATTGACTTATATTTTTTTTAATACTATAATTTAGTTAATAAAACTAATGAGTTTTCTTAAAAACTCATAGGTTCTATTAATTATTAAGGAGATTTATATATGGTAGCACTTACTGAAAAGAAAAAAGATATTTTAGATGCTTCACTTCATCTATTTTCTGTAAATGGATATAACGAAACATCTATGCAAGATATTGCAAGTTATTGCAATATTTCTAAAGCAACTATCTATAAGTTTTTTAAATCTAAGGAAGAACTTTTAGCTTATATTGTAAAGTACTTACATGAGGAAATTATAAACATATTAAATGAAATAAATTCTAATAATTCTTTAAATGCTAAGGAAAAATTTGAAAAAAAAATATTTCTTTTATTTAGTGATTTTCTTAATAAAAAAGACTTTGCAATGAGTCTAATAGAAAGTAATAAATCATTTAAAAATACTGTAGTTGAAGATGCTCTTGATAATGGGAAAAAATTATTTTATAATTGGCTAAAAAATTCTATTTATGAATATTTTGGTGATAGCGTTAACTCAATCATTTTAGATTTAACCTGTATTTTAAATGGTATTCTTAGAGAATTTCTTACTGCATTAATGTTTGATAAATTAATAATTCATGATTTTAATAAACTGAGTGTATTTATAGTAGATATTATAATTTCTATACATGAATTTCATATTAATGAGAAACCTATAATTAAAGAAAATTGTCTAAAATTCTTATCAGAAAATGATAAATTTCAAAGAGATAAAAATATACTGTTTGATAAATGGCACAATTATATTTTAAAATCAAAAAATATAATAAACTTACATAATTTAGATAATAAGGATGATGTTTTAAATAGCTTAGAACTTCTAGATGAAGAATTTAATAAAAAAGAAGATGCTAGAACTTTTTTAATCAATGCACTTTTTCTTTATTTAAAGAAAGTAGAACTTTTAAGCTCTGAAATAAATATTTTACAAATAATTTGGACAAAATTAAATGGGAGGAAAATTTAATGAACGTAGAACTTAAACGTAATAGATGGGTTGTAGTATCAGTCCTTTTACTAGGTGCTATAATTGCTTTCTTAAATGAAACAGCCTTAACTACAGCCTTAGCTACAATAATGAGAGACTTACACATAACTGCTGATAAGGGGCAGTGGCTTACAACAGCATTCATGCTGGTATCGGGTATAATGATTCCTATGACCGCCTTCTTAATAGATAAATTTTCAACAAGGCAACTTTTCTTTATAGCTATGGGTTGCTTTGCTTTAGGAACTATCTTAGGTGCATTTGCTATAAACTTTGATATGCTTTTACTAGCTAGAATAATTCAAGCTATTGGTGCTGGAATTATGATGCCGCTAACTCAGGTAGTATTTTTATATATATTTGCTCCAGAGGAAAGAGGTTCTGCAATGGGTATCTTAGGAATAGTTATTTCCTTTGCACCTGCCATTGGACCAACTTTAGCTGGTTGGATAGTAGTACATTTTGCTTGGAGGGATATCTTCTTCATGTCTTTTCCTATTGCGATTTTAGATTTAATTTTAGCCTTCTTTATTCTTGAAAATGTTAAAGAAGCTGAAAAAGCTAAAATTGATATACTATCAGCTATAACATCTGCTATAGGATTTGGAGGACTTCTATATGGATTTGGTAATGTAGGAACTTATAGCTTTACAAACCCTGAGGTTTATGCCCCTTTATTAATAGGCTGTATAGCACTTATTTATTTTGTTATAAGACAAGTAAAGATTTTAGATACTCCATTCTTAAATCTATCAGTACTTAAAAATAAAACTTTTACTTTGACTACTTTAATAGTTCTTATAGTATTTGCAGGATTCTTGGCAAGTGAAACTATACTTCCTTTATATATTCAAGATGCAAGGGGGTACTCAGCTTTTGATTCAGGACTTACTCTTATGCCAGGTGCTATAGTAATTGGTGTTATGAGTCCTATTACTGGTAAACTTTTTGATAAGTATGGTGGAAGATTATTAACTCTAATTGGCTTAACTTGTACAACAGTTGGAACATTTGCACTTGCAGTTTTAAGTTCAACTACTCCACTATATTATGTAACTATTGTTTATACATTAAGACTATTTGGTATAGGCATGTTTATGATGCCACTTACAACTATGAGTTTAAATGTATTAAAGAAAAGCATGTATTCTCATGGTGCTGCTGTAAGTAATACTTTAAGACAAATAGTGTCATCTATAGGAACTGCTGTTTTAGTTGCTATTATGACCTTTGCAGCAAGCCATAGTGGAATTAAAAACTCTGTTAATGCAACAATACATGGTATGAATGTATCATTCTTTATTGCTGGAATATTTACTTTGGTGGCTCTAATAGTAGCATTCTTCGTTGTTAAGAATAACTATGCTATTGAACATGAATAGATACCATAACATTTTAAAAACAACCTTGGATTTTTCTAAGGTTGTTTTATTTTCCCCTTATTTGCTCTTATCCTTCTATGTATAATAATCACTCTTTTGCTACATATTAATCATAGGATTAAAATATAAATTAATTATTTTATAATAAATAAATTTTATATAAATTTGTTAGATATATGGGAGGATTGAATTTATGAACAGTAAATATAGCGATTTACTAGACATTCTTATAAAAGCTTATTACAATGATAATTTTGATGAAACCTTAGACAAGATTATAACTTGTCATGAAAAATCTCCTCAGGAAACCTTTGAAATAATAACATCACTTTGTGGTGTATCAGTTCCTTTTAATAATAACTATAAATACAATTTAAAAAAAGCTATAACAAGATATACTACTAATAAAAAAATAATAGAGAAAATTAAAGGCAGATGCTCAGATAATTGCTTAGCTGATGAAAATGGAAAGTTTAAATGTCAAATTCATTGTCCCTTTGATGCTATTTTTTATGACCCTAATGAGAAAACTACAATGATTGACTATAGCATTTGTGAAAGCTGTGGCCAATGTGTTGAATCTTGTAAAGATGGAAAATATTTAGATAAGGTTGAGATAATTCCTATTGTTGATCTTATAAAAAATAATAAAACTGTAATTGCTTGCGTGGCTCCTGCTATAATTGGTCAATTTGGTCCTACTGTAACCTTAGATATGTTAAGAGAAGCCTTCATAAAACTAGGCTTTACAGATATGATAGAAGTTGCCTTTGCAGCTGATATTTTAACCATAAAAGAAGCTTACGAATTTAATAGACATGTAACTAATCCTGAAAAAGATTTAATGATAACATCTTGCTGTTGTCCTATGTGGGTTGGTATGCTAAAAAAAGTTTATCACGATTTAGTTCCAGATCTTTCTCCTTCAGTTTCTCCTATGATAGCTGCTGCTAGAATAATAAAAAGTATAAATAAGGATGCTAAAGTAGTTTTTGTTGGACCATGTATTGCAAAAAAAGCTGAAGCTAAAGAAAAAGATTTGATTGGGGATGTTGATTTTGTTTTAACCTTTGAGGAACTAAATACTATTTTCAAATCCTTAGACATACATCCACATTCTTTAAAAGGAATTCCATCTAAGGATTATGTATCAAGGGGTGGCCGTCTCTATGCTAGAACTGGTGGTGTATCTAAGGCTATTTCAGATGTTATAGAAGAGGTTTATCCTGAAAAATTTAAACTATTAAAAACCGCTAAAGTTCATGGAGTTAAAGAATGTAAAAAGATTTTAGATGATGCTCTTCACGGAAAATTAGATGCTAACTTTTTAGAGGGTATGGGCTGTATTGGCGGCTGTGTTGGTGGTCCTAAAGCTTTAATTCCTGCAAGTCAAGGAACCGTTTTTGTTGATAACTGTGCCTTTGAATCTGCCATAAAAATGCCTCTTCATAGTGAAACTACAGAAAAGGTGTTAAAAACTTTAGGGATAAATTCTATTAATGATTTTGACGATTCTAAAAAAGGAGAGTTACTTCACAGGGAATTTAATTAAATCTTTATAGATATAAAAAGAAGGCTACTTTAAAGAGTAAAATTTAAGGTAGCCTTCTTTTTATATTTTAATCACTATATTTTTCTATTGAATCTTTAACTCTTTCTAAGTCTTTTTCATCAAAAAAGTCCAATTTTTCTACATCTTCTAATATTTCATCTTTATTCATTCCTGTAAGCCAAGAGGCATTTATAAACATATCCTCTATAGCATATTTATCAATATAAAGATGTAACATATATCTTTCATTTAAAAGCTCAAGAACCTCTTTATACATTACTCTAAAGTCTCCCCTAACTAAAGCACTTCTTGAATGATTAAAACATTCTAACATATAATTTAAATAACCTTGCTTATTATAAACTCCATCAGTCCATGATAAAAGTCTAGCTTTAGCGAGAACCATTGTATTTTTACTCTCTATAACCTCCTCTATAATCTCTGCT
>CAUWNL010000177.1:0-4497 GCA_963559995.1 uncultured Sarcina sp. | reverse complement strand
AATTAGTCTAAAAAATGGAGGAATAAAATGATATTAGTAATAAATCTTAATGCATCAGTAGATAAAAGATATGAACTTGAAGATATAAAAAAGGGTAGTGTAATGAGAGCTAAAACTGTGGAAAATACCCCAGGAGGCAAGGGGATTCATGTAGCTAATATAGCTACTATATTAAAGGAAGATTGTTTAGTTACAGGTTTTTTAGGTGGAAAAACTGGAGAGTTTATAAATGATAAGCTTAAGGATTATAATATAAAAGAAGATTTTATAAATATAAAGGAAGATACTAGAGCATGTTTAGCTTTTACAACAGAGGATTTAGTACAAACTGAAATATTAGAGCCAGGTCCAAATGTAAGTGAAGAGGAAAAACGAAGTTTTTTAAACAAGTATAACTCTCTTATAGATAAAAGCACTATAGTAGTAGCATCAGGCAGTGTGCCAAAAAATATAGATAGTAGTTTTTATAAGGATTTAATAAAAATAGCAAACTCTAAGGGGAAAAAGTTTTTATTAGATACAAGTGGAGAATTATTAAGAAAGGGAATTGAAGAAAAACCTTATTTTATAAAGCCTAATAAAGACGAAATAGAAGCATTAACAGGAAAGTCTATAAAGTCAGAAGAGGATGTAATTTCAGAAATTAAAAGATTTCAAGAAATGGGAATAAAGTTAGTTGTAATATCTTTAGGGGCTAAGGGGTCAATAGCAGGATATAATGATAAGTTTTATAAGGTAACTTTCCCTAAAGTAAAGGCTATAAATACTGTAGGGTCTGGAGACTCTTATGTTGCAGGAGTTGCTGTTGGACTAAATAGAGGATATGATATTAAAGAACTTTTAAAATTAGCATCAGCTTGTGGAACTGCTAACTCTCTTGAAAAAGAAACTGGCTTTGTAAGGGAAGAGGTGGTTTTAGATTTGATAAATAAAGTAAATGTAGAAGAAATTGTTTAAATCAATATAGAGTAAATAAAAGACTAGGGAACATTAAATGTATTTTGATGTTCCTTAGTCTTTTGTAATATCTAGTATTATAAATCAGAATATGTAAAAATAAGAAAAAATATGATAATATTAATTACATAAATAAAGAAGGTGGTGAGGGGTATTGATTTTGTTAGATAGACAGATATCATTATTAAATTACTTAAAGAAAAAAGATCAATGGATAAAAGGAAGCGATTTAGCTAAGCTTATAGGTGTAAGTGATAGAACAGTGAGAAATGATATATTAGCTATTAAAGAGATTTGTGGGGAAAATATAATTGAGTCATCAAAGTGTAAGGGATATAGATTGAATAGTAATGAAAAAGGTAAAGAGTATTTTTTAGATTATAAAAGTGGAATAATTAAACCTTCTGATAGAATTATTTATATAATAAAAAAGTTAATTTTAAGTAATGAAAAAATAGATTTTTATAATTTAGCTGATGAACTTTTTATATCAGATTGTACTTTAGAATGTGATATAAATAAGATTAAGTATTTATTAGATGAAATTACTTTAGGAGAAATTGAAATAGATAGAAATAGTAATTATATAACTTTAAAGGTTAATAAAGAATATAGAAGTAATATCTTATATGATATTGCAAAGTGGGAAAATTTTGATTTAAAGCTTCATGATATGCAAAAGTATTTTGAAAATTTAAATTTAGAATACCTTTCTATGTTTATTATAGAGATAATGAATAAAATAAATGATTATTCAAGATATTTTTCTATGACTAAATTTTTATTAGATATAGCCCTAATCATAGAAGCTAAATTTTTATATAATTATAGTTATGGAAAAAAAATGATGGTTAGTAATAATTGTGACAATACAACAGATTTAAAACTATATCATATAGTTGAAGAGATAGAAAGTACAATATTTGATAATTTTGGGGTAAAGATTTCAGTAGAAGATAAGATATATATATTAAACAATCTTTTAAATATTTCAAGGCTTGATAAGATGGAGAATAAAATAAGAAAACTAGATATGGAAAGTGATGAATTTTATAAGTTTTTATATGAGATATTATTAAAGGTTAAAGATGAGTTTAGTATAGACTTTACTCAGAATAAGCAAGTGCTTAGGGAATTATATTTTCATATAAGAATAGCTATAGAAAGATATAAGAGAGGAATAAAACTATATAATCCATTAAGAGAAAAAATTAAAAACGAGAATTTATTTTTATTTACTATAGGAATTAAAGTAAGTAAAAAAATAAAAGAAAGATATGGTGTAGAGCTTGATTTTAGCGAGATATCATATATAGTAGCATATTTAGCTGCAGCTATATATAAAGCTAGAGAAAATAAAAATAATGATGTTAAGGTTCTTCTTTTAGTTTTTGAGGGAAATGCTAATCTTAAATATATAGAAAATGAAATAAGGAAGTTAGATGTTGATAGAAAATTCACTGTATGTGGATTTAGCAATATGGATAGCGTAAAACAATTAAATAATATAAATATGGAATATGATTTATTAATATCAACCTATGATAGAATTGATAGATTAGGTCATAAAAACAATATTATAATACAGAAAACATTTACTATTATAGATAAAATAAAGGTGAAAGAGACAATTTCTAAAGTAGCTAAGGAAAGAAAATTATTTATATTTAGAGAATTATGCAATGAATTTTTAAAGCCAGAGTTATTTATTAAAGATTTAAAGGTTAAAAGCAGAGAAGAGGCTATTTATAATTTAAGTAATTTATTAGAGAGACAAGGTTATGTGGAAGAGGATTATGCATTTAGTGTATTGGAAAGAGAAGAATTAATATCAACATCCATAGAAACAGGAATAGCATTTCCTCATGCTATAAATAAACAAGGAATTAAAAGTGCAATTGCAATAGGAATATTAAGAAATTCAATCTGTTGGGGGAAATATAAAGTTAAAGTAGTTGCTTTATTATCTTATAATTCTAATAACGTTGAGGCATTAAATATGTTCTTATCAGATTTGGCTGAAATAATTATAAAAGGTGGTTCTTTAGAGAATATAAGAAAATGTACTGATTTTAATGAACTTATGAATGTTCTAGAAAGGTCATTTATATAGGGGAAGTGTAACAAACCTACACTTCCTTTTTCCTTTCCTAAGAGGTGAAATTTTTTCCGCTTTCTTTTAGGAAAAAGTATATTAGATTAGTTTTATGTAATAGATTACAATGAGTATATAATAAGAAATGCAAAATAAGTTAGGGGATTGATTATGGAAGAAAAGATATTTACAATAATAGCTTCTTCAGGAGAGGCTAATGGTCTTATACAAGAGGCATTTATACTTACACAAGAAGGTAAGTATGAAGAAGCAATGAAAAAAATTGATGAATCAAATGAGGTATTAATTGGTGCTCATCATATTCAAACAGAACTTATAAACAATGAAGCTCAAGGAATAAAAAATGAAATAGGAATTCTTATGGTACATGCTCAAGATCATTTAATGAATGTGGTTTTAGCTAAACAATTAATAAAAAATATGATAGATATGCAAAAGGAATTAAATGAAATTAGAGAAGAATTAAAAATTAGTCAATAAATTTAAAATTAATATAAATTGTAAATAGGAATAAAGGTATATAAAAGGAGAGATTTATTATGATTAAAGTAGCAGTTTTTTGTGCAGCAGGGATGTCAACTAGTATGTTAGTAAATAAAATTAGGACAAGTGCTAAGTCTAAGGGAGTTGATATAGATATCAATGCATATCCAGAATCAGAAATGTCTAAGCATACAGATGTAAATTGCGTTTTACTTGGACCACAAATAAAATTCTTACAAGGACAAGCTAAGAAGATTTTTGATCCACATAAGGTCCCAGTTGAAGTTATAAACACTATGGATTATGGAATGATGAAGGGTGAAAATGTATTAAATACTATATTAAAAATCACAAACAAATAGTATAAATACAAATCATAGAGACTATCTTAAAGATTAAAAATAATTTATTCCTAAGATAGCCTCTATACATAATAAATATAATAGTGAAAGGAAGAAAAATTATGAAATTTCCACATGATTTTTTATTTGGGGCAGCATCAGCATCGTATCAAGTGGAGGGAGCTTGGAATGAAGATGGAAAAGGAGTATCTAATTGGGATGAATTTTCCAAAATACCCGGTAAGACATTTAAAGGAACTAATGGAGATATAGCAGTTGATCATTATCATAGATATAAAGAAGATATAAAGCTTATGGCTGATATGGGACTTGAGTCTTATAGATTTTCAATTTCTTGGCCAAGAATCATACCAGATGGGGATGGGGAGATTAATAAAAAGGGGATAGAGTTTTATAATAATTTAATAGATGAGTGTTTAAAATATGGAATAGTCCCTTTTGTAACTTTATATCATTGGGATTTACCAATAACGCTAGAAAGAGATGGTGGATGGATTAATAAAAGAACCATTAAGGCTTTTGAAAAATATGCAAATGCGTGTTTTGAGGCTTTTGGGGATAGAGTTAAGCACTGGATTA
>CAUWNL010000176.1:0-4545 GCA_963559995.1 uncultured Sarcina sp. | reverse complement strand
TAGAAGAACAGGTTTTATCATATTTAGAAGAAAACTATAAGCAAGTAGGGGCTTGGACTGATGATTTTACTTTTGATGTTAAAATATCTAAAAAGGGAAAGATTCTTTTAAATAAGAAAAAATCAGATAATAAATCTTTAGCTAAAAAATCACACAACAAAGAGAAAAATTATATCTTAAAGGAAGGTATGATTATAGAGCCTCTTATAGATTTAGGAGTGTTTACTAAAGAAGGAAAGGTTGTTAATAGCAAGTATGATAAATATAAACAGATAAATAGGTTTATAGAAATTATAGATGATGAGGTTAAAAATAAGGATTTTAAAGAGCTTACTATTTTAGATTTTGGTTGTGGTAAGTCTTATTTAACTTTTGTAGTTTACTATTATTTTGCTAAAATAAAAAATATAGATGTTAAAATAATTGGATTAGACCTTAAGGAAGACGTAATTAAAAAGTGTAATGAAATAGCAAAAACATATAAATATGATAACCTTCATTTTGAACTTGGAGATATAAATGGCTTTAAGTATAACAATAAAGTAGATATGGTTATAACTCTTCATGCTTGTGATACTGCAACAGATTATGCTTTATATAATGCAGTTAAATGGAATACTAAAATGATATTTTCAGTGCCATGTTGCCAACATGAATTTAACAAGCAAATAGAAACTGATGAACTTTCTATATTAACTAAATATGGAATAGTGCAAGAGAGAGTGTCAGCTCTTATGACAGATGTAGTTAGAGCAAATCTTTTAGAAGCTATAGGATATAAAACTCAGCTTTTAGAATTTATTGATATTTCCCATTCACCTAAAAATATTTTAATAAGAGCATCAAAAGCTAAAATATCAAAAGAAAAGAGAGAAAAAGCATTAAATGAAGTAAAATCATTAATGGAGAAGTTTAATTTAAATCCAACGTTATTTAATCTTTTACAAAGTGACAAACTTCTGTAAAAATTAATATATTATAAATAAAGTTTTTATGGAAAATTGAAATAAATTTAAAAAGGAGGCTAATTATATAGGCTCCTTTTTTATAAATTAAAGTTTATTTATTTTTTCATTAAGCTTGTTATAAATATTATTAATCATATATTCCTCACTGCAATGCTTGTCTAATTCATTAATAGGAATCCACTTGACTCCTTTTGTTTCTTCTTCATTTACAATAAGTTTTTCGTCTTCAGAAGCTTCAAGAAGATATGTTAAATTTAAGTGAAGATGTGATGAGATAAATTCACCTTTCTTTATATGACCGTCTACAGTTAATACATCTATAGAAAATATGTTATCATTTATTATATTTATATTTTGTAATCCGGTTTCTTCCTTAGCTTCTTTTACAGCAACCCTTAAAAAGTCAGAATTACCATCATTATGCCCCCCTGTCCATCCCCATGAATTATATATTTTATGGTAAATCATTAAGACTTTATCATGGGTTTTATTGATTATGTATCCAGAAGAGGTAAAGTGCATGATAGGGTTTTCCCTAGTAAGTAAGTTATTAAAGTTATTAATTGCAGTTAATATAAGTTTTGCATCCTTTTCTTCCTGTTCATTGTAAGGTTCATAATTTTTTATGTTCTTAATAAAATTCATAATTCAACCTCCTTTAAAATGTAAGGTTATTTTTTACATAAAAGTATCCGTTATAATTAATTTCATCTAATATACAGCATAATTCTTTATAGGAGAATCCATTATCTTTACTTTCTATATATTTTATAAGTTCCTTTTGAATGTCTTCAAAATCATAAATATCTTTTGAACTGTTTATAGCACCAAGTTTTATTGTATATTCAAAATCTTCAACAGTTACTACCTTCTCATGTCTATAAGTTTTGATTATTAAATCTCCTTGCTTTTGTATTCTTTCCTTAAGTTCCATAAGTTTTCCCCTTTAGTTAAATAAATTTATAATACATATTTTACAAAATCATATAAACTGTTTCAATATATTTTAAAAAGTATAGGCAAATTTAAGAAAATTTATTACAATTAAAATATATGTAATAGTTTTTTAAAAAATCAGTAGTATAATTATAATAAACAAACTTTGGAGGTACATATGATAAAAATAGCAATGGCAAATGACCATGCGGGATATGCATTAAAAGAAGAAATTAAAAAATATTTACAAGGTCAAGGACATAAAGTAATAGATTTTGGAACACATAGTGAAGAAGCCTGTGACCTTTCAGATTATGTTTATGAGGCATCAATAGCAGTTGCTAAAGGAGAAGTAGATAGAGGAATTTTTGTTGATGGAGTAGGATATGGAAGTGCTATGATAGCTAATAAAATATATGGTGTATATGCAGCTGTATGTCAAGATCCATTTTGTGCAACATTAGCTAGGGAGCATTCAGATACTAATGTTCTTTGTATTGGTGGAAAAATTATAGGTTCAGCAATAGCTATGGAGATAATTAAAACATGGATTAAAACAGAGCCTATAAGGGATATTGATAAATATACAAGAAGAGTTAATAAGGTAAAAGATATTAATAATAAACATTTGAAAAAATTAGAAAATATTTAAAAGGTAATATTTGTTTTAAATAAAGTATAAATTAGAACAATTTATTTTTGGAGGATTAGATGAAAACAGCTGAAGAAATGTATAGATATTGTTTAGAAAATAGGTTTGCAGGCGGTATTAATAGAATGTATGGAATAAAGAATTTCTCTATAATTGAAAAAGAATTACATAAAGATGAAGAAGTTTTAATGACATTTACAGGAATACACGATTATAGACCTTTAAAAAACTATGATGGAGGTTTTACATATGCCTTAACAGATAGAAGAATAATCATGTCTCATAAAAATTTAGTAGGAAAAATAGTTGAACAGCTTAAATATGAAGATTTAAGTGATATTACTTTTAAAATGGGTATTATATATGGTGTAATAACAATTGAAGCTTTTAAAGAAAAACTAAAAATTGCAGTTTCAAAATCTGAAGCAAATAATATTTTTAATAGAATGAATAAAACTATATTAGACATAAAAAATAAAAAGAATAGTGATAATAGTCTTACAGAAAATGAAAAAATAGTAGCTGTAAAATTAAAAGGGTTAAAAGAACTTTTAGATATGAAAGTTTTAAGTGAAGATGAATTTGAAAAACAAAAATCAGAAATTTTAGCTAAACTATAATATTAAATTTATCAAGTATATGTTAGTTATAGGAGGAGAGATGAATGAATTTACAAAATCTATGCTCTAGAATAACTAAAGATAATGAGAAGCTAATATACAATGCTAAAAAAAATAATGAAGATTTAAGAATAGTTTGCCCCACATATTCACCTAATTTTGTTGAACGAAAAATGTTTCCAAGAGAAGTTAAGGGAGATGTCTTTGCAGTTTGTTGGACTTTAGGTAAAGATGGCACTTTATATGGTGCTATTACACCTAGGCCTCCTAAAGATAATGGTACCCATTCTATAAAGTTTAATAATGGTGATGTAACACAGCTTCATACTCATGATTATATTGAACTTGGATACGTTATAAGTGGAAGTTTAAAGCAAAAAATACTTGGAAAAAACATAAGGTTTCAAAAGGGAGAACTAGTACTTTTAGATAAGAACTGTATTCATCAAGACTATTTAATTTCTCAAGATGCCAATATAATCTTTATAGGTATGTCAAACAAAATGTTTGATGAAGCAATAGTTGAAAAGTTAGAAGAAGAAAAGGTTATTAATTTCCTGAAAAAGTCGTTATTAAAGCAAAAAAATACAAAACAATATCTACATTTTAAGCCTAAAGATATAAATGATAAAAAAATAGAGGAGAGTATAATTTCGTTAATCCATGAACTTGAATGTAATGATGAAAGCTCTAGATATATATGTAAAGGTTTAGTAATGAGGATATTACATTTGCTAAGCACTAGATATACATTTTCTTTATCCTTAGAGCAGAAAAAAACAATGAACTCTTTTGTTGTTGATGAAATAAAAGAATATATAAACTGTAATTATGCACAAATTAAGATAAAAGATTTAGTAAATAAATTTCATTTTAATGAGGACTATTTTAACAGAGTTCTAAAAGAAAAAGAAGGGGTTACTTATTCTGAATACGTTCAAAATGTAAGACTAAAAGAAGCGGTAAAACTTCTTACAAATACTAATATTTCTATTCAAGAAATATCTAGATTAGTGGGATATAGCAATAAGGGATATTTTTATAAGTTATTTTTATTAAAATATGGTGTTACTCCAGCAATGTATAAAAAAATAATTAAAAATTAAGGTATTAGATTTTTTCTAATATCTTAATTTTTTTACATATCGGAATAGGTAACTGTAATATTTTATTGTAGGAATAAGAAATTGTTTACAAAAGACTTGTCTTATATAATTAAGACAAAGGTTACATTAAATAAAAAAGGAGTGGATGTTAAAATGGAAATGAGAAATTATAAATTTTGGTTTGCTACAGGATCACAAAGTCTTTATGGAGAAGAATGTTTAAAAGAAGTGGAAAGACATTCAAAATTAATGATAGAAGGATT
>CAUWNL010000175.1:0-4577 GCA_963559995.1 uncultured Sarcina sp. | reverse complement strand
ATATTATTATATTAAATAAAATAATCCTAAATAAGTATATTAATAAAATTAATAATTTAATAACAAATTATTTACAAAATCGTAATATATAGCTATAGATATCTATAATAGTGAGTAGTAAAATTTAATAGTGATAGGCGTTAACATAAATTAGAAAGAAAGGAATCTAAAATATGGCAGAATATAAGAATAAGAAACTTGCACTAATAGGATTTTTAGGGATAGCAGTAGCAGTTATTATAGTTATGGGACTTATAGCAACTTTAGTTGGTTCATCATCAACACAAGATACCTATAAAGGTAATTCACAAATTGAAATTATAAGCAAAAATGGTACTACAGCTTATGAAATTGTAGAAGGAACTTATGTAGCAGGAAAAGATTTTGATTCAGGAATTTATAATATTATAGCTATAAATGGAAGTGGAAGTATTTCATCAGATAATATGTATACAGGAGGAATAGATGGTGAAATATCTAGTAGTGGAAATGGAAGTTATAAAGAATATAGAGATATTAGCATACCAAATGATGCAAAATTAACAATAAATGGAGATGTGAAAATAGAACTGATTAAAGTTAATGAATAAATTAAATACTAGTAAGGGATAAATAGATATAATTTTATTTGTGTTTTTTAGTATACTCATAGAAAGTTTTCTATGAGTATACTAAAAATCCCCGAGATTTTATCTATTAATATCGAAAATTATAAATATATATCATTATATTACAAAGTTAATGTATTATAAATATAAAAAGATAAGCTACAATTTTTATTGTAGCTTATCTTTTACTTTATCATATTTAGGCAATCCTCAATCCATTGAACATAGGTTTTTTCCCTCATTATGGCTCCTTTTAAGACTATATAATCACCAAAGCCCTTTGAAGATGGTTTTGATATATCTGTAGTTTTTAAAAGTTCTTTCATGTAACTATTTAAGTATTCTAATTTTTCTAAGTGTTTAGAGTGTGCATTTTTAAATTGTCTTAAAAGAGTTTCACTATCCATTTCATCACAAAAATAAACTTTAAGTCTAAATATGTCTTTAGGAGTTGGTTCTAATGGATCATCTTTTTCAAGCCATTTTTGCAGAGCTTTTCTTCCATCATCTGTTATAGTATATAATTTTTTTTCTAATTTTTCACCTTGAATTATAGTCTCAAAGGAGATAAGTCCTTCATCAGTTAATCTTTTTAACTCAGGATAAATTTGGCTATGTTTTGCATACCAAAAGTTAACTAGACTATTATTAAATTCCTTTGTTATATCATAGCCTGTTATCGGTTTTCGATTTATTAAACCAAGTATTGCATATTTTAAAGTTCTCATAATTACCTCGTTTTTATATTAAATTAAATATATAAATTAATTGTAGTTATATACTCTTTTTTATTTTATCATTTTAAAATTTAAAGTAAAGAATGATATATAAATATAAACATGTTTATATTGACATGTTTTAAGGTTATATATATAATTAATTCGTAACATTTAGAAAATTAATTTATAAAGTATTATATTTCTAATATAAATTTTAGGAGGAAATATGAATAAATATAAAAAGTTATTTGAGCCAATTAAAATTGGTAGTTGTGAAATAAAAAATCGTTTTGCATTAGCTCCAATGGGCCCGCTTGGACTTGGGAATAGTGATGGGGGCTTTAATCAAAGGGGAATAAACTATTATACTGAAAGGGCAAAGGGGGGAACAGGATTAATTATTACAGGAGTAACTTTTGTTGATAATGATGTTGAGAAGCACAAAATGGCAAATCTTCCATGTTCAACTCTTAATCCAATTGAATTTATTAGAACAGGAAGGGAAATGACTGAAAGAATTCATGCTTATAATGCTAAGATATTTTTACAAATGTCAGGAGGATTTGGTAGGGTTGCAATTCCGGAAGTTCTTGGAGATTATGAACCTATTGCACCATCATCAATAGAGCATAGATGGCTTAATAAAACTTGCCGTAAACTTAAAGTAGATGAGATTAAATCTATTGTTAAAAAGTTTGGCGATGGTGCATTTAATGCTAAAAGGGCTGGTTTTGATGGAGTTCAAATTCATGCAGTTCATGAAGGATACTTAATAGATCAATTTGCAATTTCTCTGTTTAATGAAAGAACAGACGAGTATGGTGGAAGCTTAGAAAATAGACTTAGATTTGCTCGTGAAATAGTTGAAGAAATTAAAAATAGATGTGGAAAAGATTTTCCAGTAACATTAAGATATTCACCAAAAAGTTTTATTAAAAACTTCAAAGATGGGGCACTACCTGGTGAAAAATTTATTGAAAGGGGAAGAGATCTAGATGAAGGAGTAGAAGCTGCAAGATTTTTAGTATCTTATGGATATGATGCATTAGATACTGACGTTGGATCTTATGATTCATGGTGGTGGAGTCATCCTCCAATGTATCAAGAAAAAGGACTTTATAGACCATTTGCTAAGCTTATGAAAGAAATTGTAGATGTTCCAGTTTTATGTGCTGGAAGAATGGATAACCCTAATATGGCATTAGAGGCTATTGAAAATGGAACATGTGATATTATAAGTCTTGGTAGACCACTTCTTGCAGACCCTGATTATGTAAATAAATTAAGAGCTAATAAGATAAGATTAATTAGACCTTGTATATCTTGTCAAGAGGGGTGTATGGGCAGAATTCAACACTACTCAATGCTTAATTGCGCAGTAAATCCTCAAGCATGTAAGGAAGAAGATAATGGACTTACTCCAATATTAAGAAAGAAAAAGGTTTTAATAGTTGGTGGAGGAGTTGCAGGGTGTGAGGCTGCTAGAGTTTTAGCTCTTAGAGGTCATGAACCTGTTCTTTATGAAAAAAATGATAGATTAGGTGGGAATTTAATTCCAGGTGGCGCACCAGATTTTAAAGAAGATGATATTTTACTAGCTTCTTGGTATGCTAATACTTTAAAAGAATTAAATGTGGAAGTTAATTTAAATTATGAAGTTACAAAAGAGATGATTTTAAAGTGCAATGTAGATACTGTAATAATAGCAACTGGTTCTATTCCGAAAGTATTTTCAATTGGAGATGATGAAAGTGTGTTTACTGCAGCAGATGTGTTAACTAAAAAGAAGGAGTGTAGAGATAATATTGTAGTTGTTGGTGGTGGACTTGTTGGCTGTGAAACAGCATTAGACTTAGCTAAAAAAGGGAAAAATGTAACTATAGTAGAAGCACTTCATAAAATACTTGCTATTAATGGACCTTTATGTTCAGCAAATAATGATATGTTAGAAAAGTTAATTCCATTTAACAATATAGATGTAAAGACAAATTCAAAGGTTAGGTCATTTAAAAATGGAGTTTTAGAAATAGAAACTGAAAAAGGAATAGAAAATGTAAGCTGTGATAATGTTATACTTTCAATTGGATATAAGGAAGAAAATACTTTATATAAAGAGTTAGAATTTGATTTTTCAGATATTTATCTTTTAGGAGATGCACGTAAGGTTTCAAATATAATGTATGCAATTTGGGATGCCTATGAAGTAGCTAATCACATATAAAATAACATATATTATTAAAAATCATATAAAATGTATACAGTTTTTCATTATAAAGATAGTACTATTAAATTTTTAAAATGTTAAATGAATTAAATTAAAAACAGATTTAAGTTTATATATATACTCAAAATATTTATAGTTACATGATTTTTTTAGTTAAAATAAAGAATAGATATAGAAAAGTAAAGTAGATTATTGACAATAAAAAATAAAAGATGTAAAATCAAACATGTAAATAATGACATATTTAAAGGAGAGATAGTAATGAAAGATTTTTTAGGAATGCAATTTATCTATACTTATGATAATGGATGGGAATATGAACTTTACGTAAAAAATAAAAATACAATAGATTATCGTATACATAGTGGTATGGTAGCTGGTAGATGGGTAAAAGATCAAAAGGTTGATATAGTAAAGTTAACTGATGGAGTTTATAAAATATCTTGGACTGAGCCAACAGGAACAGATGTATGTTTAGACTTTATGTTAAAAGAAGATAGAACCCACGGAACTATATTCTTCCCTAAATGGGTACATGAACATCCAGAAATAACTGTGTGTTTCCAAAATGATCATATATCTTTAATGGAAGAATCAAGATTAAAATATGATACCTATCCAAAATATGTAGTTCCCGAATTCTCAACTATTACATATAAAAAGTATGTAGGAGAAAATAATGAAAATATAATTTCAGTAGCGCCATATAAAGGAATGACTGATGAAATAAGAGCTGGAAAGTTCTATAAATAAAAAATAAAACTTATAGCTTATTTAAGCTATAAGTTTTATTTTTTAACGAATTTGAATAAATAAGATGTTAACAGGAGTATTAAGAATTTAAGTATCTTAAATAATATACTCGTAAGTGATAATAATAAAAAGTATAAGATAAAAAGAAATTATAATAGCATAAATTATGCAATTTATGCTATTATAATTGTTAGAATAAAGTGATAAAAATATTTAATTTAATATAAAAGGAAGGATATAAAGTATGGTTATATTAAAAAAACAATCATTAGT
>CAUWNL010000174.1:0-4621 GCA_963559995.1 uncultured Sarcina sp. | reverse complement strand
AACATTCTTAATTATTTCTTTTGCAAGATTTTCGTATTTCATAAGCAATCGCTCCCTTTAAATTAATCATAATCTTATATATAAAAAAGCAAGACCTAAAGTTTAATAGTACTTAAATTACTTTTGTATTTTTAAACCTATGGTCTTGCCTGATTTAACAGTAACAATCCTAAATATTTAATTATTTCTATATTATCTATTTACAATACGCTTAATATGAAGTGTCAAATAAAGCTGTTCTTCATAACTTAATTCTATATTTAAATATTTTTCTATCTTAAGCATACATTTATAAGCATCTTTATATTTTTCCTTTACTTGTTGTAAAAGAAAGTCTTCATTTTCATTTCTATACTGTGTTTTATTATTAAGTCTTTTAAAGAAAAATCTTAAATGAGTAATAAACCTTTCATAGTTTAAAGAATGTTCATCTAATTCAATATCATATGTATATTTCACAATATTTAGTATATCCTGAATCTTTTGGGTCATACTATAAGCAATATCAGTTTTATCGCTTTTTCCATTAATCTGAGCTGTTATCAAGTGAAGTGCAATATTTCCGGCTTCTTCTTCATTAATCTTTTTACCAAGCTCACTTTCAATAAACTCTAAAGCCTTTAATCCAATATTATATTCTTTAGGATAGAACTTTTTTATTTCCCAAATCAATATATTTGGTCTTTCTATTCCTTCATCAAATAATTTTAATGTATAACTTATATGATCAGTTAATGTTACATAAATATAATCATTAAGTTCACAGTTTAACATGTTCTTAGCATATTCCACAATATCATAGCACAATGATATTTGTTCTGTAGGTATGTGTTCTAAAATCATTTTAAACTTTTCTAAAGTATCCTTTTCCTTTAAAATAAAAGTTTTTTCTATTAATGATTCATCTACTTCATCGCCAATTTTTTTTCTAAATGCAAGCCCACATCCAATGATAACAGAATCTCGTCCATTGTCTTCTTTAACCATAACTGCATTGTTGTTAAAAATTTTATCTATCTTCAATGCACATCACCTCATACTCTATTCTATACTTGACTATGTTTAAAAATAAAAACCTCAATTAATTAAAAGAAATAAATATCATATTTCTTCTACTTAATTAAGGTATAGCCTGATCGAATCAGTAACAATCCCAAGTTAATGTAATCGTTTATTTTCAATTTCATCATACTTTTTTTATGATAACTTGTCAATACTTTTTTATAACTTTATATGCTTTCATCAAAAAGCTTCCAAAACTCGCTTTTGTTTTGCATGACTATAATTTATTCTTCATTTTTGAATCAGCTTTTAAAATATAATAGAATTTAATATTAAGTCAGTTATAGTTCTTCTCCATTAGTTTTTATTACATTTTTGTACCATTCAAATGATTTTTTCTTCTTTCTGTCTAATGTACCTTTTCCAGTATTATCCTTATCTACATAAATAAAGCCATATCTCTTTTCCATTTCACCAGTACTTGCACTTACAAGGTCAATACATCCCCAAGGAGTATATCCAATTAAGTCTACGCCATCTTTAACGGCTTCCTTCATTTGAATTATATGATCCCTTAAATATTCAATACGATAATCATCATTAATTGAGCCGTCTTCTTCAACTTTATCAAAAGCACCAAGACCATTTTCAACTACCATAAGAGGTATATTGTACCTTCCATACAATTTATTTAAAATATATCTTAATCCTTTAGGATCAATCTGCCATCCCCAATCACTTGCTTTAAGATATGGGTTTTTAATTCCACTAACTAAATTTCCTGAAACTTTGTCTTTGCCACCCTCTGCTGATTCACAGTTACTCATATAATAACTGAATGTATAATAATCTACTGTTCCTTCTTTTAAAATCTTCTTATCTTCTTCAGTTATATCTAAAATAATATTATTTTCTTCAAAATATCTCTTAGCAAAGAAAGGATATTCACCTCTAACATGTACATCTCCACAAAGATCATTTGCCAATTGATCCATCTTCTGTGTAAGTAATATATCATCTGGATTACATGTATAAGGATATTTTGTCATATAAGCAATCATACATCCTATTTTAAAATCTTTATTAATACTATGACCAAGCTTTACTGCCTTTGCACTTGCTACAAATTGATGGTGAAGTGCTTGAAAACGAATCTGCTTGTTATCATTTGGGTGTAAAAAGTCTTCTGTGCCTTCATTTAAAATACCAAGACTAAGATATCCTCCTACTGGCTTTGTACCACAATTAATTTCATTAAATGTAAGCCAGTATTTAACTTTATCCTTATATCTGTTAAATATTACGTTGCAGTAGTTAACAAAAAAATCTATTACATCTCTTGAAGCCCATCCATTATATTTTTTAGTTAAATTAAAAGGCATCTCATAATGTGAAATAGTAACTAATGGCTCTATATTATATTTTTTTAATTCATCAAAAACATCATCATAAAACTTTAATCCTGCTTCATTAGGTTCTTTATCATCACCATTAGGGAATATACGTGTCCATGCTATAGACATTCTAAATACCTTAAAGCCCATTTCTGCAAATAACCTAATATCCTCTTTATATCTGTGATAAAAATCAATAGCTTCATGACTTGGATAATTTAATCCATAAATAGTTTCTCTAGTAATTTTACGTGGAATATCGTGAGTTCCTGCTGTTAGCATATCACTTGTACTTATACCTTTTCCATCTAAATTCCATCCACCTTCAAATTGGTTAGCAGCTGTAGCACCACCCCATAAAAAATCTTTACTGAATCCCATAGAATGTTCCTCCTTAGTTTAGATAATTTAAATATACTTAGATTTACAAATTAAAATTATTTATTTAAAAATAAAAGACCCATCTGTAGAGATATAAGCAATTACACAAAATGCAATCCTTATAAACTCATACAAATAGGTCTAGCTTGTCTTTCAACAATAACCATCCAATTGTTATATTCACATTATAAAACATTCCAAACATTCCGTCAACGATTTCACTCATTTATCTTTTATACTTTTTTCTTCTTTTTAATTTGATTGTGCCTTATAAGAACTCTTAGCTAATACAATGTATATATGTTATATCTCCAACTCATTTTTGATTTAGCTTTTCTGCACTAAAATCTTGATTTATAAGATTAGGCTTTTCCTCTACCTTTTGAGAACTACGTGTCGGTTTAAATTCTTTGTAACAATAGATTGTATATTTAATTCTTTCATTTTTCTTTGATATTTTAACCAATGGCTTTGTGGATATCTTTTTAGCCCCACCATTTGCTTTATTAACTCAATTATTAACTGTTACATGATTAGCGCCATATTTCTTCGCATATTTCTTTAACTGGTTTACCAGTACTATATACCTCAACTATCATCTTTTTAAAATCATCAATATATCTCTTTCCTGTTTTTCTCACCTTTGAACACATCTCTCTTAAATATAGTTTAATTGTTTTATCTAAAATGTGTCCATAAAAATTGGTGTTAGTATAAAGTAGTGGACACATTAAGTCGAACTAAGTAAAATAATATTTAGTTAAGAAATGATGTATCCATTATGGTAAATGGCAAAAGATATAATCAAGAATATAAAGATATGATATTAGACTTATTTAAGTCAGGAATGAGCTTAGCGGAGATAAGTAGCGAATATGGCATTGCAAAATCAATAATTAACGGATGGATTAAAGATGTAAAGAAAATTAAAGTAGATAAAAATGAAATATTACACCAAAGGTGGGCAGAACCAAAAAAGCCATGGTCATATTTGCAACAAGAAATTAGATAAAGTAATAGAATTTATAGATAGTAATAAAAGCAACCATAATATTAGAACCATGTGCACCGTTCTAGGCGTAGCCAGAAGTACATATTATAAATATTTTGATAAAACTAAATCTGCAAGAGAAATAGAAAATGAGGAATTAAAAGCAGCTATTATAAGAATATATAAAGATAATAAAGGTATATATGGTACTCCTAGGATTCATCATATACTTGGTATAGAAGGCTTTAATGTATCATTGAAGAGAGTTCAAAACCGGATGACTGAACTTGTCTTTTGTGCAATAACTGTAAAAAAATACAAACCTCATTCAAGTAAAAAAGTAGTAGAAGGTTTAGAAAACATTTTGAAAAGAGATTTTACTACTACCTCTATCAACGAAAAATGGGTAGGAGATATTACATATATTCATACTATCAAAGATGGTTGGTGCTATTTAGCTTCAGTTCTTGACTTACATTCTAAGAAGCTAATATTTCATACTGACTTAGGCTCTCAATACACTAGTAATGCTTTAAAAGAACTATGTAAAGAGTTTAATATTACACAATCATTTAGTAAGAAATTTTGTCCATATGACAATGCTTGTATAGAATCTTTTCATTCATCAATAAAAAAAGAAGAAATTTATAGAAACACATACCGTAACTTTGAAGAAGCTAATATAGGCATTTTTAAATATATTGAAGGATGGTATAACAGAAAAAGGCTACACTCTTCTATTAATTACATGACTCTAGATCAATGTGAATTATTAGCTAGAAGTGTATCATAAAAAAGTTTAACTTGTAGTTTCTCATACTTTTCTTCTAATGATAAGTCTTTTTCAGTAGGT
>CAUWNL010000173.1:0-4746 GCA_963559995.1 uncultured Sarcina sp. | reverse complement strand
AATAGGTATATCTAATATTTTATCAATATCGAAAGTTTTTACAACCTCTAAATAATTTATAAGAACTTGATTCAAATTTTTTCACTTGTATTATCTGTAGCTTAATATTTGTAATCAAAGAATAATTTTATAATTTAATTATGTAATTATAAACTAAAATTGCCTATAGGCTTAAATATTCATAAAAAGTATTTATCCTATAGGCAAGAGTTTTAATATTATATTTTTCTCTATTTATGTGGATGACCTTGTGGCATTTGACCATGATTTATAGGTGGATGACCAGAAGGCATATTTTTATGAGGATGTCCAGTAGAAGTTATATCCTCACTGTTATTATAAAGCTTAGCTTCTAATTCTGTTGATACACCTATGTTATAAATGTAAGAATTAGCAACTTCATTTAAAAATAATTCTTTTTCCTCATCAGTTAAGTTTAAGTTCATTAAATTATTTCTGTAAGCAAAAACAACATCCATTAAGTTATCTATTTCAGGAAATTGGAAGTAATTTAATCCTTCATCTCCTATAGAATAACTATTTTTAACTATTTCATATATAACTCTTCCGCCAAATAAATCTGCTAAAAATCTAGTATAGGCATGAGCAACTATTAAAATAGGATTTTTTATTGATAATTCTTTAATTCTAGCAACATAAGCTTTAGTTGAAGGTAATAATTCAATTGATTTTGTTTTATCACCTAATAAAAATTCTATATCTTTCTTTATTAATTCTGAACGATAAAGTTTTTTGGTAATAAAAGGTTTAATTTTATCATCTTTTTCTAAATCATTTAAAGAATCCTCTATAGCTTTATATATTGGCAAATAGTTAAATATAAACTCCGCATAAGTTTCTTTAGATGCCTTTCCTGAAACAAGTCTATTATTAAATCCTGTCATTTCAGCTGCTTTATGTAAATTTTCATTTGTTAATTTTATTTTCATTGAAAAATCATTGGAATTCATCATTATTCCTCCTTAATTTTTATAATAATTTTAGATAAATGATAATTTATATCACTAATAAAGTCAAATCAATCTAAATGAACATTTTTCAAAAAAATCTTTAATAAAATATAAATTCATAGATTATCAACAAATAAGTTAACGATTTCATATAAACAGTATACATCTAATTAAATTATGAAAATGTTATTATAATAATAATTATTATTATCTAGTAGTCTATAAGTTTGAGTAGGAATGAAACGTATGCGCAATTCTTTTAGATTAAATAGAATGTTATTAATATATATTAAGGCCAGGCTACGCCGTGGCTTCTATCAACAAAAAATATCTACCAAAAAAATTAATGATATAATATAATGGATAAATTTTAATTCTATTATTTTATCCTCATCTGTACATCTAACCATTTCAATTAATTAAGTCATATTATCATCCCTTATTCTATTAGTATATAAAAATTAATATACTTTTCATCAGTATTATCAAAAAATATATATGATTCCCTAGTTAACCACTTTATTGTCATTACAAAATTCTTATCATGTATTACATGAAATTTTCCATCCTTATTTATTATTGTTTATATAGGTCTTATCTTCATCCACTACAAAGAAATACTTACCACTCCCTTTAGCAAAATCAATGTACTGCTGTATATGCTCTTTTTTTACATCTTGTAAATAAACAATTTTATAATCATCTTTAATAAACTTAAAAATAGTCTTAATGATTGCTCATAAAGTTTTATTGTTGCTCTTCTTAAATCTCTGTATTTACATCGGTCATAAAATCTTCTAATAACAATTTTTGTTTACTTAATAATTTTGACATAACAAAAAACACCTCTATTAATCAATATTAATTAAATATCAATTAACAAAGGTGTTAACATTACACATCTTGTATTTATTTATTGGTATAAAAAACTATTAATTGGTTATATTCTCTTTATTAGAGACACACAATATTCTTAAATTTATTTTTAGATATTCATAAACTTAAATAATTAAGTTTATCCTATACTTCCACGAACTTTTCCCATTCTGACAATCCATTCATTAAGAATCTTAAGCTCTTCTGTCTTACTAGAAATAACATCTTGTTCAAGTCCCATAAGATGCATTATTATAGGACGAGTTGTTTTTAATAATGTATGATAAAAATCATTTTCTTCAAGGTATTTATAATCTATTCCTAAATCTAATATTTCATTTACAAGAATCATATCTTCCTTATATTCTTGTCTTGCAGTTTCATCTATAATTCTTTTTGATACTCCCCCATTTGCAAATCTTGATGCAAATTTCAAATCCTCTATAAGCATAGGATAAACTTCTAAAAGTTTATTTATCCCACTTTGTCCATGTTTCTCTTTTATTTCTTTTAAAGCTCTTCCCATTCCTAATATTTCTGGTGGCATACCTAAAGTATACATAGCACCTGTAAATGATATTGCCCTTGGTACTGCATAATCTTTTGAATTATCTATTGATAAGATCTCTTCTCTAAGTTTTTCATCTTTAACTAAATTTGCTATATTATCTAGATTTGCAACCTCTCTATTATATTCTAATCCTGTTTTTGCTTTTGTAAGCCTATCTCTATTTTTAGGGATGAAGTCTGATACAAATGATACATTGTTTATAATTTTTAAGAATGTTCTTAAATAATGCTTAGAACATATTCCTATAAACTCTTTTAATAACTCTCTATCTTCTTCTGATAAATTTTTATGAACTGATAAATGAATTTTATCATTTAACTCTTTAGCAGCCAACCTTGTTTTTTCTTCACCATAATCATATCTTAATGCTGATTGGAAAGTAAATGTTTTTATTCCGCTATAAGTATCTATCATCTTATCTATATTTTCACCATTAAAATGTCCTCTAAATGGTAAAGAACCACACCCAAGTATTGGATTCACTGAAACCCCAACTTTTTCTCCCCATTTATAAGCTTTATCTACTGCCATAATTACTGATAAAACCCCAGATATCAATCCGTAAGACATAGCAGTATCAGATCTTGCTATCATAATTCTTAAATCTTTTATATTATCTCCTTTTTCTTTTTGTATAATATAAAAATCATTTAATATTTTATCTACATTAACTAATGACGGTACATCTTCAACTAATGGGATTATTCTAACGCTATTTTCTTTAAATTGAACAGGATAATTCTTATTTCCCATTTCTATTACTGAATTTACTCTTTCTTGGAATTCAGCTATTTCCTCTCCGCTTTCAACCATAGGAACAACAACTTCTGAGATAGCTTGAATATTTGTTAAACCATATGTTTGAGAATTTGTTTCAACTATTGACATAATACTCATAAGTTGTCTAAATACTGATTCTTTATTAGAGTTTGGTATTCTTGGAGTTATTCTTACATCTCTTCCTGGAATAACGCCGTTGCCTATAAGACCTAATGCTACTTGAGATGTTTGATGATAAGGTGTTAACTTCCCTTCAAAATCTATCATTATTTCTTGTATTCCAAGACCATCTTTTTCAACTGGTGATAATCCTTTAACAGCTTCTGCTGGTTCTTGTTGTATTGATACATATGTTTCCACATTGTCCGGATGTTGTGTCATCATAGAGCTAGGAATTTTCAATATAATCACGACCCCTTTTTATTTTTGCTTATTTTTTTTTATTATATTGCATTTTAGAACAGATTTCAATATTTTTTATATTTTTTTGCAAGTTTTAATTCCATTAGCTTGCATATATTTCTTATACATCTAGCAATAAATTTCAAATCAAAAAAATAATTCGTATGTTCATTAAGTAAATAGGATTTATAATTCGTTTTATAAATCCTAGAAAGGGATGTAAATTTAAATTTACATCCCTTTCTAATTTTATGTTTTAAGCTAACTTAATAATCATTATACTAGATGAGAATTTTGTATACCCTTTATTTTTGGTCACCTCTTGGGTTATAGCGTATGGGGTATCATTTATAATAGAATATATTCCAGGCTCGTTAGCTACAAATAATGCGTGGCCTGATATTAATCCTTTACTTGGATCACCTGATGCAAGTAAACCTGAATTTGCAATTCTACGCTCTATCTCATTTACATCATCTTCTCTATTCTCAACAAATGTTAAAACCATATCATGTCCTCTTTTATTAGAAATTAATACATCCCAATATACTGCGTAAGTTCCCGGAGTTAAAACCCTTATAATATTCACATTTTCATTGCTCTCATATCTTAAGTCATTTCCTACACTTGTTGTTATATCATTAAAAAATATTGTTTTTAATGGATCTATACACTCAGAAGAATGTAATTTTTGACATTGCATTCCACTCTTTGGACAATTACAACTACCAGTTGGTCCTGTTACGCCTATTCCTGTTGGTCCTGTTACTCCCACTCCTGTTGGTCCCATTGCTCCTGCTAATCCTGTTGGTCCTGTTGGCCCCGTCGCTCCTGTTATTCCGTTTGATGGTCCTGTTGGTCCTACTGCCCCTGTTGGCCCTGTTGGTCCCGTTACTCCAGCTTCTCCTGTTAATCCTGTTGGTCCTACTGCCCCTGTTGGCCCCGTTGCTCCAGTTTCTCCTGTTAACCCCGTTGGTCCTGTTGGCCCTGTTACTCCAGTCTCTCCTGTTAACCCCGTTGGTCCTGTTGGCCCTGTTACTCCAGTCTCTCCTGTTAACCCCGTTGGTCCTGTTGGCCCTGTTACTCCAGTCTCTCCTGTTAACCCCGTTGGTCCTGTTGGCCCTGTTACTCCAGTCTCTCCTGTTA
>CAUWNL010000172.1:0-4756 GCA_963559995.1 uncultured Sarcina sp. | reverse complement strand
GAGAGCTAAAAGTAACATCAGGAAATATCAATATAGATACAGATAAAAAAACTATAAACATAGAGAAGCTTTCTTCAAAGGAAATTTTAAAATATAGAAGTGAAAATATAGCATATGTAACTCAAGATTTTAAGGTTTTTGAAAGCTTTACTGTAGCAGATAATCTAAATTTAGTAAGTGAGATTAAAGGGAAAAAAGAGAATATTGATAGGGTTTTAGTAAAGGTGGGGCTTAAAAATAAAAAGAGGTCTTTAGTAAAAAATTTATCAGGTGGAGAAAAGCAAAGAGTTGTAATTGCAAGGGCTATGCTTTTAGGGGGCAACATAATTTTATGTGATGAACCTACAGCTTCATTAAATTATAACTTAGCAGAAGAAATTATAAAACTTATAGTGGATTTTCATAAGAAAAGTAATAGTATATTAATAGTTGTAACCCATGATGATAGACTTACTAAATATTTTGATAATGTTCTTTATAGAGAGGATATTATAAGGGAGGAAAAAACATGCTTAAATATGCAGTAAAAAGTATAAAGACAAAAAAAGCTATTAGTATCTTATTTACTTTAGCCATTTGCATAGCTACTGCAATAAGTATGTTAGCCATAAATATAACATTTCAAATAGAAGAGGGTTTTTTTAGTGCAGATAAAAAATATGATGTGATAATTGGAAATAGTGGAAGTAGTACTCAGCTTATAATGTCTAGTTTATTTTTTTCTGACGATCCATTAGGGACTATTGATTATGACATATATGAAGATATGTTAGACAATGATTTTGAAAAGGTAGTGCCTATAAGTATAGCTGATAGTTATAGAAACTCTAGAATAATTGGAAGTACTAATGACTTATTAGAAAGCTATAGTTTGGTAGATGGTACTTTATTTAATAGGGAATTTCAGATAGTCTTAGGATATGAAGTTGCAAAAGCATATGGATTAAATGTAGGAGATACTATAGTTTCATCCCATGGTGTAAGTGGAAGTTTAAATAGTCATGAAAATTCACCTTACACAGTTGTTGGAATATTAGAAAAAACTAATACTAATTATGATAATGTGTGTTTTACATCCATAGAAAGTATTTGGCATGCTCATTCCCATGAAGATGAGGAAAGTATACTTTTAGATAATAGTGAGGAAACTGTTTTAGAGGTCCATGAACATGAAGAAGAACATGACCATGAAGAGGAAATGATAAGTGAAGAACATAATCATAGCCATGAAGATGAAAAAGAAATTTGTGCAATACTTATAAAAACAGGAAATTTATCTAAGCTTTCAACTTTAGAAATAGAATATAGCAATAATGAAGCTATTCAAGTTATAAATACAACTGGCGTTTTAAGAAAACTCATGGAAAATGTAGATTTAAGTAAGCAAGTGGCCTATTTACTTTGTACAATTATATTAATACTTTCAGCTATTTTGATAGTTGTAATGTCATTTTTAATGATGTTAAGTTTAAATAAAGATGTAGAAATCTTAAAATTCTTAGGAATGAAAGAGAATAAAACAGGAGTATTTATAATAGGACAAGGTGCTATATTAAGTTTAACAGGAATAATTATTGGCATTTGTGTAAGTAGGGGATTTTTAGTTGTAGCTAATAAAGTATCAGTAAACTTAGGAATAGTTTTAGACATGTCTAAGTTTTATAAGGAAGAGATATTAGTTTTAGCACTAGTATTAATTATAACTACAGTGCCAAGTATCATTTACACAATATTAAAATTGAGAAAAGGGGAAAAATAAATTATGTTTAAAAAGTTAGCACTGTTATTAATAATTATGTTTACTATGATTGGATGTTCTAACTCTCTAGCTAAAGATGTAAGTGGTGAAATGGAAGAGATTAAATTTAAAGACATGACCTATGTTAGTGAACTTGAAAAATTAGATGGACAGGTAGTTACAATTACAGGGTTTATGGCTCAGTCATCACCTTTAGATGGCTCAATAATTTACGTAATGAATATGCCATATCAAAGCTGTGTTTTTTGCGTTCCTAATACAAATCAATTAATGAATACCTTAGCAGTATATCCTAAAAAGATAGGTTCAGTAGAATTTACTGATTTACCAGTTAAAGTTACAGGAACATTAGTTTTTGAAGATACAACAGATGAAATGGGGTACTCTTATAGTTATAAATTAATAGATGCTAAGGTAACTCTTGCTGATGTAGAGTATTTAGAAGATACAGTAAGAATTTATACAGAGCTAGTAAATCAAGGCTTTACCACAGAGTTTATGAATGCACTTTTAAAAATATATAATGCAGTAAACTACAGTGAAAATGGAGAAAGTTTAGATAACTTAGAGATATTAGATGGAGAAAGTTTAAATAATATAGATAAGATGTTTAATAATTTAAACTCTAGTGATTATGAAGATATTTTAGCTACTATTGAGAAGGTAAAATTACTAAATAATAAAGTAAATGAAGATATAAAGAATAAAAATAATGAAAACTTTGCAGACTATGGTAATGAAATAGATATTTTATTTAATGAGTTTTATGATTGGATTTTAAAACCAGAGCTTTAATTTAAACTAAACTTTTATATAAGTAAGAAGCTACAAAGGAGAAAAAAATATGAGATATGTTATAGTTTGTGTTGTTAAAGGAGATGCTGGTAATTTTAATAATAACTTGAGAAAGGAATTATTTAAAAACTTTAAAGCTAAGTCATCAAAGCTTCCAGCTCATTTTACAATAAAAGCTCCCTTTGAACATGACGGGAGTATTTTAGATTTAGAAAATATATTAGGAAGGTTTTGCAGTGAAGAAAAATCAGCTTCCTTTAATATAGATGGATATAGTAACTTTGATAAAAGAGTTATATATATGAAAGTTACTATGTCAAAGGAAGGACAAAGGGTTCATGATAAATTAATAGATGAGATGTGTAAAATTCCATATATTAGTTTTAAACTGGGAGAAGGAAAGGAGAAGATATTTCATGTAACATTAGCATCAAAAAAACTTGGACTAATATATAATGAGGTTTGGGATTATGTTAATAAATATCCATGTAACTTTAAATGCAGTTTTGATAATATAACTATTTATAATTGGGAGAATAATACTTGGAATGTTTATAGAGAATTTAAAATGATTAAATCGTTATAGATTATGATAAATAGATGTTTATTTAAATAAATTTCTTATTATATATTAAAGTTTAAGCTTAAGATAATATGGTTACAATAGTATATATTTCTAATTTGGAATTAAAACATATATATCCTATTATTAATAATTAATAATAAATATGTAATAAAAAATAATTACTAGAAATAGATGGATGAATGTGTTATGATGAATTTAAATTGAAAAACTTAAGATGATTGTGAGGGGATAAAATGATTAATTTTTGGCATTTAACAATTTTATTACAGTTAATTGTATTAGCTATAGGATTAATATTAAAGAAACTTTATAGCTCTGTAGACTATAAGATAATGATAGCTACTGGAACACTCTTACAGTTTGCAGTGTCAATGGGTTTTATTTTGGATATTGTATTTTAATATTTATAAAAAATGATAAAATATTAAGATGAATATATTAAATAGAAAAAAGATATAAAAATTAGTTGCTGTGTTTATAAATAGTAACTGATTTTATAAAGTCATTCTAAACATTTACATTGATATTTTATTTGTTAAATGTTAAAATTAAGTATACGTATACAAAATTATTAGTTAAAGGTGGGTTAGGTATGAATTATAGTAAAGAAGTTTTAGAGAAAAACTACAGAGAAAAGAAGTATATTATAGATAGAATCCAAAATCTTTCTAATGAAGAGGATTTAGAAAGTGCTAAAAATGAAGTTAAAATGTTAACAGAGAGATTTTTAAATCTAGGATTTGTAGGAAGAGATAACTTCAAGGAAATACTTCATGAATTTAATGCCGCAAAAAAGAACTTTTATACTAAAGTAAATAATGTTTTTTCTGGAGAAGTAAAAGGTAGCCTTAACTAAAATTAAATATAGAATATTTATAAGAAGAACTGTTATTTAAAGTTCTTCTTATTTTTTAGTCAATAAATAAATTATTTATTTTAAAGATAGATTTTTTATAATTTATAATATATAGTAGTTAGTGATTAATATTAATAATTTTATTAAAAGTAATAATAGCTATAGTTAATTTAAATATATTAAGGATATATTATTTCTTTAAAAATAGAATATATAGTTTAAAATAAAAAATACATTAGGAGTTATCTAGAGGAGAAAACATATGAGAAATATAAAAATGACAATTCAGTATGACGGAACAAGATATAAAGGATGGCAGAAACAAAATATAAAAGGAACGTCAGTAGTTACTATACAGGATAAATTAGAAAAGTTATTAAGTAAAATGACAGAAGAAGAAGTTCAAGTTACAGGTTGTGGTAGAACAGATTCAGGTGTTCATGCTAAAAACTATATTGCAAATTTTAAAACAAGTAGTACTTTATCAATAAATGAAATGATGGAATATACTAAGAAGTACTTGCCAGAGGATATTGTTATAAAGGATATGAAAGATGCAAATGAAAGGTTTCATTCAAGGCTTAATGTTTTATCTAAAACTTATGTGTACACTATAGATAATAATATATATCAAGATGTATTTATGAGAAAATATGCTACTCATGTAGAAGAAAAACTAAATGTTGGAAGTATGATAGAAGCATCAAAACTATTTTTAGGAACTCATGATTTTAAAAGTTTTACAAACCTTAAGGCTAAG
>CAUWNL010000171.1:0-4787 GCA_963559995.1 uncultured Sarcina sp. | reverse complement strand
AGTACTACTATGAAAAAAGAAATTAAAAAAATAGTTGGAGAAAAAAGAATATACTTAATAGCTAATCCAGTTAATATGAATGATTTACCCCTTGTTCTAAGACCTAAAAAGCTAAAACTATTATATATAGGTTCTTTAGAGCCTGAAAAAAACATAAGCTACTTAATAAACATATTATCTAAAATAAAAGATAACTGGTCTTTAGATGTTATTGGAGATGGGTCCCTTTTAAATATTTTAAAAGAAGAATCCATAACCCTTGGACTGTATGATAAAATAAATTGGTTAGGATGGCAAGATGACCCTTGGTCAAAAGTTAAAGAAGCCTCTTTAGTAATATCAACATCAAATGGTGAAGGCTTTCCCCTATCTTTACTTGAAGGATTATCAAGAGGAATTCCTGTTATATGCTCAAATTTAGAATCTCCTAAAGACTTTATTATTGAAGGAAAAAATGGTTGGTTTATAGATACTAAAGAGAAATCTAAGTTTATTAACTTACTTAATGGTTTAATTGATTATAGTATCTCATTACCTAGTGGTAAATATTGTAGGGAATCAGTAAATAAATTTAACTCTAATACAGTTATCACTAATATGGAAAGTATATTGTTAAAAGAGATAGAACTTTTTAAAAATACTTTTCTTTAAAATAGTGTTGATTTTAGATAACCCTTAATAAAGATACATTATATCTAAAATCAACACTTATTTTTAAAATATTTTAATTTATATATTATTACATAATTTTTAAAATGTCTTATAGTATTTTTTATTTTGTTCCTTTATACTTAATAGTGTAATTATATAAAGTAGGTGATTAAAATAAACTATGTGGTATTTGATTTGGAATTTAATCAGTCTAGCGAAGATAAAGAACATAGAATTCTAAATTTTGAAGTAATTCAAATCGGTGCTGTAAAGCTAGATAAAAATTTTAATATAGTAGACAAATTTAATAGATTAGTAAAACCTAGCGTAAATGTAGACCTTCATCCATATGTTAAAAATTTACTCAATTTAGATGAAAAGTTACTTGAAGTTTCAGATACTTTCCCTCAGGTATTTAATGATTTTATTAAATTTTTAAATACAGATACTATTTTTGTTGTATGGGGGAAGGACGATATAAAAACCCTTTTAAAAAACGCAAGCTTTCATAAACTTTCTACTATTTTACTTCCAACATCATATATAGATATACAAAGCTACGGGAATAAATATTTTGGTTTAAAGAAAGGTTTAAAAATTGGTCTGAAAAAAGCTGTAGAACTTTTGGAAATTGAAAATACAAATGAATTTCACGATGCTTACTATGATGCACTTTGTACTGCTAAAGTTTTTAAAAAACTTTATATACCTTCTATGCAACCTATCATTTATACATCTAATAAATCTAGATGTGAAAAACAGGAAAAGAAGATCATTGATATGGAGTCTCTAATTAAACAGATTGAAAAAATTTTTAAAAGACCTATGACTAAAGAGGAAATGGAAATTATACGCCTATCCTATATGATGGGAAAAACTAATCAGTTTACTAAATATTTATCTCCCAAGATAAAATAGACAAGCACAATTGTACTTGTCTATTTTACTTTTTATAAATTTCTATATATTAATATATTCTATTTAAGTTCATCTACTTCTTACTAATTATTTAGTTTATTATTTATACTTTTAATTTGTTTTCTTTTACTTATTATATATATAATAAGTAAAAGAAAAGTAATAATTGTTATTAAAAGTGAAATATATTGAAGAGCTGTTCCTGCATACCTTACAGAAATAGTTCCATTTGTATATCCCTCTAAAGGAATCTTTATTATATTATTTGCTCCCTTTTCTATAGGAAGATTGATTTTCATTCCATTAACATCTAATGTAGCTTTATAGCCTAAATAATAAATTAGTGGAACTTCAATATAAGAATTCTCACTATTATTATTATAAAATTCTATAGTCATATTAGTTCCATCTTTAGTAAAGGAAACTTCAAGGGCCTCATTATTTGATGTTACTATATCTCTCCTTGAATAAAGCTTTTGTATATTTGTATTAGCTGGTAAGTATTCACCATTTCCAACTGAATAATCAACTTGGTAATTTTCAGATATCATTTTATGACTTTGTACTTTAGCTGTGTAATCAGCATATATATTTTCAGTAGATGCAAACATTGATAGAATTAAAACTACAATTAAAACAATACTTCTATACTTTTTATTTTTAAATAAAGTAAATGCTATAATACCAGAACTTACTGATAAAAATGCAGTAGCAGGAAGTAATAGTCTCCAAGCAAACTGAATTGCACCTATCTGTTTACAAAGATCAGTTATTGTATTCCATGGAAACCATCCTATAACAGCAAGTAAGGAAATAATACCCATAATCAAACATATGTCTGAATATACAAAGTATTTTTCTCTATTTTTTCTTACTTTAAATCTAAGAATAGGAATAACTAATATTGCAATTCCTACTCCTGAAATTGCAGGAACTAAAAATTTATTAAATCTAAATGAGAATATTGCAGGTAAAAAACCTTCTACAGTTTGTGAAAGAGTAAATTGAGTTATTGTTTTTGTTGTTAATATAAACTTTTGACTAAATATTTGCTGAACTAGTGGGAAAGTAAAATATGATGTCAAAAGACAAGCAACAACCCCTGCTAAAATAAAATATAATATTCTTTTCTTCTCTTTTCTCATATGAAATAATCCAATTAAGAACATTAAAATAGTAAAACCAGACACCACTATTGAACTTATTTCATGAGATAAAAATATAGCTGCTATCCCAAAACTTAATATGTACCATTGTTTGTAGTTTTCATAAATTATTTTATATATTCCAAGTATGACAAGAGGAAAAAATACAAATGCTAACGTTTCTCCAAGGTCTGCCCTAGTATAAACATCAATAGCCCTATAGCTAGCTAGGGTATAAACTATCATAGATATAGCACCTGCATATCTTGATTTTGATATTCCTTTAACACATATATACATAAATAATGCAGAGAATATAGTACAAAGAACTATCAATATTTTGTAAGCGGTAACAACCTTAATTCCTAAACACACCAATATAGCGGGAATATATAAAAACAAATCAGGATAAAAAAGTCCGTTAGCATATCCATATCCATTAAAATATCCTGGATAAACTTTAACTGGAAAAATACCAAGCTTAAGTCCATTTTTAATACCAACTATTCTTGAAAGATGGAAATATAAATCATCTCCCCTTGGTATACCTGGAATTAAGAGCCAAAATGTAAAATAGCTACACAAAAAAATAAAGAGTATTGCTATAATTATAGATACTCTTTTCTTTTTTTTTCTTTCATTCATAAAATTTATTCCTTTCCTAAAATCTAGTATAATATATTTTTTAAGCTATTAATAATCAATAAAATTTATTGATTTTTTAACATTTTACTCCTTTTTTTATACAAATTCAATAACATTTTAATACTTTCTATATATTATTAAATAATTTAATGCCAATTCCTCAAATTACCAATTTAATTAATAATATTGATTTTTATATAAATACTTAAACTTAATCTATAATTACACCAAAATAGCTACTTAAAATTTTCACTATCTTGGTTCAACTAAATTTTATATTATCTTCCTAACTGCTACAACTTGATATAGTGGTGATATGGTAACTCCATTTGCTGGATCCATTGCATCTAATATTTTTCCATTTCCTATATAAATACCAACATGGTTTGGACCTTCAGCGCTAGGTATTTCAAACACTAAATCTCCTGGTTCAATATCATTTAAAGATACTTCAGTACCGCAATATACTTGTTCATAGGTTGTTCTTGGAAGTGATATTCCAAAATGCTTAAACACATATTGTACAAACCCTGAGCAATCAAACCCAGTTGATGGAGTATTCCCTCCCCAAACATATGGGTATCCCTCAAATTGCTCTGCATAACTTAATAGCTCCTGTACTGATACATTTGTTGTAGTTGATGAACTATTAGATGAATTATTTGATAGTGAGTTTGCGAAAGTTATAAACTCTCCATAAACATAACCAATATTTCCATTATACTCTACATGGTACCACCCATTAGTTTCACCTAATATATTTACTGTAGTTCCATTACTAAGAGAACCTATTATGTATGATGATGTATTTGGTGCTACTCTAAAATTTAAAGTATATCCATAATTTAAGTTAGAAACTATTCCATATTTTGTAGTCGTTGTATTGGTACTATTAATTGATGTAGAACTACTTATAGAGCTACTTGTTTTTTCTATGGTAACGTATTTCCCATATACGTATCCTGTAAATCCGTTTACATTCACCTTATACCAGTTTCCACTTATTCCTTCTATATGAACTTTGACCCCGTAATCTAAGACTGTTACAACTGCCCCACCGTTTGCTCTACTTAACATATATAAACCAATAGGACTATTTACAACTCCATAGAAGCTTGTACTTGTATATCCAACATCTTTTGTCATTGTAGTTGTAACTGTAGTAGTAGTTAGGTTTGTAGGTAATGTCGAGGCAAATGCTGTTGTATATCCTCCAAACAACATACTTGCTGTAATAATTCCACTTACAAATAATTTCTTCATACTAATAATCATCTCCCAAATTCTAATAGATTTATAATTATTTATGTTTCCGTTTTCATAAATATTATAACATTAAACGATATATTTATAAATTTATATCAACATCTTTTTAACTATTTATTAACAAACTTATATTTATAATAACTTAACTTTTATTTATCTACA
>CAUWNL010000170.1:0-4825 GCA_963559995.1 uncultured Sarcina sp. | reverse complement strand
TTCACTTTATGATATAATATTCTTTACTCATATAGATTTTAGGGGGTATAATGTGATACTACTTTTAGGAATTAAGAAAAACACTGATCTAGATGTGAGGGCAAAATTTGCCATAGCACCTAGCAGACAAAGGAGTTTATTAAAAAAGCTTAATGAAGATTTTAATGAGGCAGTTATAGTTTCTACTTGCAATAGAACTGAGATATACGTAAATGCCGATGATTCTCTAGATAATAATTATATAATACATAAAATATTTGAAGATTTACAATGGGATTATGAAAAGTTATCTCCATTTATATTTATATCAAAGGAAGATGATACTATTTATCATCTTATGGAGGTTATTTGTGGGTTTCATTCTAGGATTTTAGGTGAGGATCAAATCCTAGGACAAATAAAGGATAGTTATATATTAGCAAAAGAAGAAAATACTATAGGGCATGAACTTCAAAAACTTTTTGAGGAAGCCCTATCATGTGGAAAAAAATTTAGAACTGAATGCAAAATATTTGAGGTTCCAGTATCTTCTGTTTCTATATCAATAGCTAAAGCTTTAGAGCATAATGCTAGAAACTTTATGGTTTTAGGTTATGGTGAAATGGGAAAACTTGCAGCTAAGTATATTCTAGGACATGATATAGAAAATTTATACATAGTAGTTAGAAATAAGTTGGTAGTTAACGATTTAGACGATGAGAGAATATCTGTAATAAACTTTACAGAAAAAAATGACTTTTTAAATAAAGTAGATGCAGTTATAAGTTGTACAGCTGCAACTCATACTTTAATAAATAAAGAAGATATAAAGGAAGATGGAGGGAAAATTTATATATTTGACCTTGCAGTTCCAAGGGATGTTGATCCGGATATCTCTAAAATAAATAGAGTTAAGCTTTATGACTTAGATTATATAAGCTCAATTGATGATAGAAATAAGGCTGTTAGAAAAGAAAGAATGGAAAAGTTTAGATATATAATAGATGAAAAAATAGATGAGTATAAAGAGTGGTTAAATTCTAGAAAACTAAGCCCTATTATTATAAAACTTAAAATGGCAGGAGATGAGACTTATTTAGAAAGGGCTAGAACCTTTACAAATAAAAGCAAGGGAAAAGAAGATTTAAAACTTGCTAAAACTTTGATTAAAAGTGCATCCCATACATATATAAATAGAGCTATAGAAGTTTTAAAAGAAGAATCTTTAAATGGAAGGCAAGAAGAGTGTTTGGAGATAATAAACAAAATATTTTTACAAAATTAAGGGAGATAAAATTTAGATGAGTATAATAATTGCAACTAGAAAGAGTAAACTTGCACAAGTTCAAACAGAAAAAGTTATGGCTCTTTTAAAAGATAAATTAAACTTAGAAAGTGAAAAACTTTTAATTGTTACAGAAGGGGATAGAAGGCTTGATATAACTTTAGATAAAATAGGGGGAAAGGGTCTTTTTGTAAAAGATATAGAACTTGCTCTTTTAGAAGAAAGAGCACACTGTGCAGTTCATAGTATGAAAGATGTACCTTACGCATTAGAGAATAGTTTTTCTCTTATTTCTATGCCAGATAGAGATGATATTAGAGATGTTTTTGTATCTTCAAATGGAGTACATTTTGAAGAACTAAGAAAAGGTGCAAAGATAGGAACAAGTAGTATAAGACGTGAAGCTCAACTAAAACTTTTAAGACCAGACTTAGAAATTGTTCCTATAAGAGGTAATGTTCAAACTAGGCTTAAAAAGATGGAAGAGCAAGGATTAGATGGGATAATATTAGCAGCTGCTGGTCTTAAGAGAATGGATATGGAGTCTTTAATAACAGATTATTTTGATCCGAGTAAAATATTACCAGCAATAGGGCAAGGTGCTATAGGAATTGAAGTAGCTAAAACATGCAAATATAATCATTATTTTAAAGCTTTAGATAATAAAGATGTAAGGGTTACAGTAGATGCAGAGAGAAGTTTTATGAGGGCATTAAATGGAGATTGCCATAGCCTTATAGGATGTTATACTAAAGTAGAGGGAACAGATATTTATATGATAGGAACATTTATGGTAAATAATAAAATAGTTAAAAAAGATATTATTGGAAAAGTGGAAAATAATATTCTTTTAGGAGAAGAATTAGCAAAAAAAATATTAGATATATAATTTAGAGGTGAATGACATGAATAATATGAATAAGGTTTATATAATAGGAACAGGTCCTGGTGATGAAGAACTTTTAACATTAAAGGCTGTGAGAGTATTAAAAAAATGTACAGCTGTTTTATATGATAGATTAGTTAGCAATAATGTTTTAAACTACTTAAATGATGATTGTAAGATATATTATTGTGGTAAGGAACCTGGGTGTCATTATAAAACACAAGATGAAATAAATTCTATGATAGTGTCTTTAGCTAAAGATGGCCATATAGTAGGTAGAGTTAAAGGTGGAGATCCATATGTTTTTGGACGTGGTGGAGAAGAAGCTTTAGCTTGTTTAAAAGAAAATATTCCATTTGAAATTGTACCAGGTGTAACATCTCCAATATCAGTTTTAAACTATGCAGGAATACCTATAACTCAAAGGGCTATGGCTCAAGATTTTCATATAGTTACAGGAATGTCTGCTGGTGTTTCAAAGATGAACTGGGAAGCTTTAGCTAAGGAAAATGGAACTTTAGTATTTATGATGGGTCTTAATAATTTAGAATCTATTATAGAAAATCTAGTTAAAAATGGAAAGGATATAAATACACCTTGTGGTGTTGTGATGCGTGGAACATCTTCAAAACAAAGAAAAGTAATAGGTACTTTAAAAGATATTAAAATAAGAGTAGAAGAAGCTAAACTTAAGTCACCTTGTATTATAGTTGTAGGAGAAGTTGTAACATTAAATGAAAAGTTATCTTGGTATGAAAATATGCCTCTATTTGGAAAAAATATTTGTGTTACAAGATCAAGAAATCAAGCTTCTAACTTAAAGAGTAGATTACGTGATTTAGGAGCTGAGGTTACAGAAATAAATTCTATAAAAATAGAAAAGACACCTAAAAACTTAGATAGTTATTTAGATAAGTTAAGCTCCTATGATCATATAGTTTTAACGTCAGTAAATGCTGTTGATACATTTTTTGATTATATAGTAGAGAAACAAATAGATGTAAGAAGTTTAAAGGCTAAATTTTCAGTTATAGGAAAAGAAACTAAAAAATCTATTATGAGACGAGGTATTATACCATTTGTGATGGCTAGAGAATTTTATGGGGAAAACCTTTTTGAAACTTTAAAACCACATTTAAATAAAGGAGAAAAAGTTTTAATACCTTGTTCTTCATTAAGTAGAGAATATTTAACTGAAGAAATAGGTAAACTAGGTCTTAGTGTAGATAGAGTTCATATATACGATACAGTTTGTGGAGAAGCTAAAAATCCAAAGGCTTTTGATGAAGTGGATGTTGTTTTATATACAAGTCCAAGTACATTTAATAATATGGTAGATATAGTTGGTCTTGATAAGATAAAGGAAAAGATAAATATAGCTATAGGACCACAAACATTTAAAGCGTTAAAGGCTAAAGATGTTCAAGGAACTATGTGTAAAGTGCACACAGAAGCAGGTCTTTTAGAGGAAATACAAAAAATATTAAAGTAATTAGTTTTTTATAATATATATTTGAAATATATTATAATCTAAAATATTGAAGGAGAATAGAAATGTTTAAAAGAGGTAGACGTCTAAGAGTAAATAGTGAAATTAGAGATTTAGTAAGAGAAAATACTTTAACATCTAATGATTTTATATATCCTTTATTTGTTGTTGAAGGACAAAATGTAAAGGAAGAAATATCATCCCTTCCAGGAAATTATCATGTATCAATTGATAGATTACCTGAAGTTATACAAGAGATTATTGATTGTAAAATTAAAGGAGTAATTCTTTTTGGAATTCCATCCCACAAAGATGCTTGTGGAACTGAAGCTTCAACAGAGGATGGAATTGTTCAAAAAGCCGTTAGAAAAATAAGAGAGCTTACAGATAAAATTCTTATTATAACAGATGTTTGCATGTGTGAATATACAAACCACGGGCACTGTGGAATTTTACATGATAAAGATGTGGATAATGATGCTACTTTAAAGCGTTTAGGAGAAATAGCTTTATCTCATGCAAAGGCAGGAGCACATGTTGTAGCACCTTCTGATATGATGGATGGAAGAGTTAGTTACATAAGAAAAGTTTTAGATGATAATGGGTTTCAATATGTTTCTATAATGGGATATTCAGCAAAATATTGTTCAGCTTTTTATGGACCATTTAGAGAAGCTGCTGATTCAACTCCAAGTTTTGGGGATAGGAAGACCTATCAAATGGATCCTGCAAATAGCAGAGAAGCCTTAAAAGAAGTTCAATGGGATGTTGAAGAAGGTGTTGATATGGTAATTGTAAAACCTGCACTTTCTTATTTAGATATAATGCATCAAGTAAGAACAAACTTCAATCTACCTATTATAGCTTATAGTGTAAGTGGAGAATTCGCTATGGTAAAAGCTGCAGCTAAAATGGGATGGATAGATGAAAAGAAAATAGCTTTAGAGATGCTTTTGTCTATGAAAAGGGCTGGAGCTGATATGATAATAACTTATTATGCATTAGAAGCTTCAAGATGGTTAAAAGAAGATTAATAATTAAGGTTAAAAAGGTGTAGAAATTTTTATTCTATACCTTTTTTAATTTTAATTAATTGTTATTTTTATTTAAGTTTTTAGATAGTATAGAATAAATTATTTTTCCATAGCCTTTCTTTAATATATTTGTTTTGGTATTAGGAAAATAG
>CAUWNL010000169.1:0-4838 GCA_963559995.1 uncultured Sarcina sp. | reverse complement strand
GATTTAATAATAAATAGTTAGTTAAATATAAACTTAAAGTATAATATTATATTAGTAATTAAGGTTATTTATAGATTAGCATACTATTTTCTAGATATAGATATTTTTAAAAAATATGCTATAATAAACTATATTTAATTACAGGGGGATTTTAAATTATGAAGAAATTAGTTATAAGCTTATTTGTAAGTGCATTATCTTTATATATTTGTTCTAGTTTTTTAAATAGTATGTATATTGGTTCTATAGGTACATTAATAATATTATCTATAGTTATAGGAGCTTTAAACAATACAATTAGACCAGTTATGAAATTTTTTTCTTTACCAATAACGATTTTAACCTTTGGCTTATTTTCTTTAGTGATTAATGCAATTGTTCTTAAGATAGCATTCTTCTTAGTTCCTAATGCTTCATTACATGGATTTTTCAATGCCGTTATTGCTTCTATATTATTATCCTTATTTAATTGGATATTATATGGATTGTTTAAATAAAAATATTTTTAAGTTTATGGAATTTATATCTGTATAGCTAATATTAATAAAATAATATTTCCATAATATATAATTTATAAAAGTGGATAGATTAATAATTTAGTCTATCCTTTTTTATTGACCTCTTAAGTTGATTATATTTTTAATGTTGTGTATAATCTTAGTAATGATAAAAAAAGTTAAATGTGTATATTAAATTCTAAAAATGTTAATATATATATTTAAGTTTTTTTAGAATTTAATAATAGTTTAATCTCAGTTTTGAATTTTATATAAATTTACTCATATAAAGTAGTAATTTAGATTTAGCAAGATTAAATTCACAAGATTTTGTTAAATCTAGTATTGTAATAATTGATGATTTTTTATTTAAAATACGATTAAGATTTTTAGATTATAAAAACAATAAGTTTTAAAATAGTTAAGGAATTTAGCTATTTATATGGAGGATAAATGAAAAATAAAAGTAGCATAAAAGTTATACCACTTGGCGGGCTTGGAGAAGTTGGGAAAAATATCACAGCTATAGAATATGAAGATGAAATAATAGTTATAGATTGTGGACTTACATTTCCAGACACAGAGATGTATGGAGTAGATATTGTAATTCCTGATGTAACCTATTTAATTAATAACAAAGAAAAAGTAAAAGGATTCTTTATAACTCATGGTCATGAGGATCATATAGGAGGTATTCCTTATATTCTGCAGCAAATAAATGTTCCCGTATATGGAACAAAGCTTACTATTGCTCTTATAAAGAGTAAGCTTGAAGAGCATGAAATTCTTGATATTTGTGATTTAAATATAGTAAATTATGATGATGTAATAGAGCTTAAAAATTTAAAGGTTGAATTCATTAAAACAAACCATAGCATAGCAGATAGCGCATCTATTGCCATTCATTCACCAGCTGGAGTAATTGTTCATACAGGAGATTTTAAAGTTGACTTTACTCCTATTGATAAGGATGTTATAAACTTAGCAAGATATGCACAGCTTGGAAAAAGAGGAGTTCTTTTGCTTATGGCAGATAGTACAAATGCTTTAAATAAGGGATATACAATGTCAGAAAGCACTGTTGGAGAAACTCTAAATAATCTATTTTCTAAAGCTACAGGAAGGATTATAGTTGCAACTTTTGCATCAAACATCCATAGACTTCAACAAATTATAAATTCTTCTGCTAAGTATGGAAGAAAGATTGCTTTTAGTGGGAGAAGTATGGAAAAAATATCAGAAGTAGCAAATGAATTAGGGTACTTAAATATCCCAGAAGGGTTATTAATAAATTTGAATGATATTAGTTTATATAAGAATAATCAAATAACTATTGTTACAACAGGTAGTCAAGGTGAACCTATGTCAGCTTTAACTAGAATAGCTAATGGAAGTCACAGAAGCATAAATATTGAAAAGGGAGATACAATAATAATTTCAGCAACACCAATACCAGGAAATGAAAAGCCTGTATCAAATATTGTAAATGAGCTTATACAAAAGGGTGCTAACGTAATATATAAATCAATAGAGGATATCCATGTTTCAGGTCATGCTTGTCAAGAAGAACTAAAATTAATACATTCTTTATTAAAACCTAAATATTTTGTTCCTGTTCACGGAGAGGATAAGCATCTAATAATGCATGGAAAAATAGCTGAGGATATTGGAACAAAAAAAGAAAATATATTTATTTTAGAAAATGGAAACGTACTGACATTAACAAGAAGATATTCTAGGGTTACAGAAAAAGTTCCAACAGGTCAAATTTTAATAGATGGTTTAGGAATTGGAGATGTTGGAAATATAGTAATAAGAGATAGAAAGCATTTATCACAAGATGGAATTGTTAATATAATAATTGCTATGGATAGGGAAAGTAAAGAGATTATATCAGGGCCAGATGTTGTTACTAGAGGATTTGTATATGTAAGAGAATCAGAAGAAATATTAAAGGATATTAAAGAGATATCTAGAGAAACTATGGAAAAGTGTATAGATAGTAGAATTTATCAGTGGTCTAATATAAAAACTGAAATAAGAAATAAGGTAAGTTCACTTATATATTATAAAACAAAAAGAAGACCGATGATTGTGCCTATAATAGTTGAGGTATAAGGAGAGGTATAAATAGTAAAATCAATTGTTAAATAATAAAAGTAGAGGTATATAACCTCTACTTTTATTATTTTATTTATATTGCTTACAAAGGGAATCTGTTGCTAAGATTGCAGAATAAACATCTACAGGGGTTATTTCAAAAGGCATATTTCCCATAGTATCATTTTTATCACAAGCTTTTATAGAAACCTTCATTAAATCATCATGATTAATTTCAAAAAGCCCTAAATCTTTTAAAGTTATTGGAAGATTTATAGATTTACAAAAGTGAATGACTTCTTCTATTTGCTTAAGGTTTTCATTTTCGAGAACTAGTTGAACTAAAGTTCCAAAGGCTACTTTTTCTCCATGCATTAGAGAATTAACTTCTTGTATCTCAGTAAATCCGTTATGAATTGCATGGGCAGCTGCAAGGCCAGCACTTTCAAACCCTATACCACTTAAAAGGGTATTAGCTTCTATAATATTTTCTAAGGCTTCAGTAACAACATTATTTTCTATAGCTTGTACTGCTTTAAAGCCATTTTCAAGAAGTGTATTATAACAAAGTTTTGCAAGAGACATTGCAGCTAAAGGGGCTTTTCCTCCAGCTATTGATTTTGCTTGGGATTTAACACAAGCTCTTGCTTCAAAATATGTTGCTAGTGCATCACCCATTCCTGCTATTAAGAATTTTGTAGGAGCATTAGCTATTATTTGAGAATCTACAATAACCATATTAGGATTATTTGGTAAGAATAAATATTCGTCAAATACTCCGTCATCAGTATAGGTAACTGCTAAAGAGCTAGTTGGTGCATCAGTTGAAGCTATGGTTGGAACTATTACAACTGGTATGTTTTCAAAATAAGATACAATTTTAGCAGTATCTAAGGTTTTTCCGCCTCCAACTCCTACAATTACATTAGATTTATTTTTTTTAACAATTTCACGAACTCGTGCAATTTCTTTTTTTGAACATTCTTTATTGAATTTTTCAATAACAAAAGATATGTTATTTTCATATAAACTTTTAGATATTTTATCTTTTACTGAAGGTAATGAAGAGTTACTTGTTAATATTAGCAGGTTATCACCTAAAGGTGATACATAATCATTAAAATCTTTCCAAACTCCTTTTCCTTGAAGATATTTAGATGGTGAACGTAAAGTTTTAATCATAATTATTGTCTCCTTAATTTTTGATAAAAATATCAATTATTATATACTCCAATAATTAAGCTACATTTATTAAGAAACAATTTATAAAATAATATGTATTTATTTAATTATAACATAAATATAAAGTAAACATTAAAAAAGGCTTAAAAAATATAAAGTTATATCATTTAATTAATTTTTATAATAAGAAAAGAATCCAAATAAATACAAAAAAGTATTGACCATGAAAATAAAATAGTATATATTGTATATATAGAATATATACAATATATACATATATAAAGTGTAGATTATAAAGTAGGTGAGATTTATAGAGTGAATATAATAATAAATAACTCTAGTGGAAAGCCAATTTATGAACAGATAACAAATGAAATAAAAACAATGGTAATAAAAGGAGAATTGAAGGAAGGTGATGCACTACCTAGCATGAGACTTTTAGCAAAGGAGCTTAAAATAAGTGTTATAACAACTAAAAGAGCCTATGAGGAGCTTGAAAAGGACGGATTTATTGAAACTATAGTTGGAAAGGGAAGCTTTATTGCAAAGAAAAATGTGGAATCAATAAAGGAAGAGAATTTAAAAATTATAGAAGAGATATTGAAAAAAGCAGTAAATATAGGAAAGGTTAATAATATGTCTTGCGAAACTCTTAAAGAGATTATGGAAATATTATATGAGGGGGAATAACCATGGAGTATGCTATAGAGGTAGAGAATTTAAATAAAAAATATAAGAAGTTTAAATTAGATAATGTATCTTTTAAAATTCCAAAAGGAAGTATAATGGGTTTTATTGGAGAAAATGGAGCTGGTAAAAGCACAACTATAAAAGCCATTTTAAATTTAATAAAAAAAGATAGTGGTAATATAAAAATTTTAGGAGAGGAAGTAATAGGAGATTCAAGAAAAACTAAAGAAAATTTAGGAATTGTTTTAGATAGTGGAAATTTTTATGAAAAACTAAATATAAAATCTATAAATAAAATTATGAAGAATATTTATAAAAGATGGAATGAAAATGATTTTTATAGATATATAGAAAGATTTAATATAGACG
>CAUWNL010000168.1:0-4962 GCA_963559995.1 uncultured Sarcina sp. | reverse complement strand
TTTTTAATACATAGTTAATTTGTCAAAATAATAAATATTAAATAAAAATAAAGTCTATAATTAAAAAAATAATCATATTTAAGTTAGTTGATTTAATGTCAGGTTTATGATAAAATTAGCACATATTTTAAGTAAAATTGTAAGTTATAATAATTTAAATATATTTAAGTTTTCTAGGGTTCCGCAAATTAAATATTTGGCAGGTCCGAGAGAAAACGCACATTTTTATGTGTACACGGAAGGAGAAAAGCCTGGGAGATATTTTTATAATATTTCCTAGGGCTTTTTTTTATTTATTACTTTAAAAGTATCTAGGAAATATTATGAAAATAATTTTTAATTTTTATTTATAGAGGAATAATATGAAATGGTTATTTTTGATAATAGCTGGAATTTTTGAAGTGATATGGACAATTGAACTTAAATATTCTCAAGAATTTACAAATTTTACACCTAGTATATTAACTGTTATAGGTATAATTGAAATCTTTTATTTTTTATCATTATCAATAAAAAGTTTATCTCTTGGAACTGCATATGCTATTTGGACTAGAATAGGTACTGTGGGTACAGTAATATTTAGTGTAATCTTATTTAAAGAATCAATAAATTATATGCAGATATTTTGTATTGCCTTAATAGTTAGTGGGGTCATTGGATTAAAGTTATTATCTACAAATTAAATAGATAAAATTTATCATAAACAAATAAGAATATACTATAAAAAGGAGAATTTTTATGAAAAATATAGTTATTGAAAATAGTTTTTGGGATATATTCCCTGATGCTAAAATTGGAGTTGTTCTTTGTCATGGAATAGATAATTCTATAAAGAGTGAGGGCAAATATAAAGATATTATTTTAGACGCTGAAAAAGAATGCTTAAAGTATTTACAAGATTCAAATTTTAGCGATAATGAAGTGATAAAGGTGTGGAGAGATGCTCTTAAAAAGTTTAAAACAAAAAAAGGTGCAAGGTCATCTATTGAAGCATTGTTAAAGAGAGTACATAATGGAAATCATATAGGGAATATCAATGCATTAGTAGATATTTATAATTCTATTTCATTAAGATATGCTCTTCCTTGTGGGGGAGAAGATATAGATACATTTGTTGGGGATATAAGATTAACAAAAGCAGTTGGAGATGAAGAATTTATTACACTTGGAAGCAATGAAAGCGCTTCACCTTATGAAGGGGAAATAGTGTATAAGGATGATAAAGGTGCAATTTGTAGATGTCTAAACTGGCGTGAATCAGTAAGAACAATGTTAACTGAAAACACAAAAAATGCTATTTTATGTATGGAATTAGTTGATAAGAATAGATTAGAAGATTTTAAAAATGCTTTAAAAGATTTATCAAATCTTGTAGAAGAAAATTTAGGAGGAACATCTAAAGTTTTAATTCTTGACATGAATAACAATAAAGCAGAAATAGAATAGCTCTAGGAGGATGAGATTATGAATGGTTTCACTTATAAGGATATTTATATAGAAAATGGGAAAAGGGTTTTAGAAGTTAATATACTTCCAGAAAAATATTGTAATTTTGATTGTATATTTTGCCCTATTGGAAGATCTAAAAACAAGGTAGATATACAAAAATCATTTGATGAAGTAGATGATTCATTAATTGAACTTGGAAATAAGATAGAAAATACAAGAGCAGAACTAGTTTTTATTAATTCAAAAGGAGAAGCTTTTGTAAATGATAAGGTTTCTGATATTATTGATTTTATAAAGAATAAGGAAGTACCTGTAAGACTTCTTTCTAATGGATATTTATTAGGTAGAGATGAGTATATAGAAATTGCTAATAAGTGTGATGAAATTATTGGAGAGCTAAAAGTAATAACAGAAGAAGATTTTCAGAAGGTTCAAAGGCCTATTAGTGGATATACCTTAGAAGAATATATCAAAAACATGGTTTCATTTAATAGGCAATATAAAGGGAAATTTATATTCGAAGTTACAATTATTAAAGGATACAATGATGATGATAAATCAATTGAAAGATTAAAGGATGTTATTAAAGAGATATCTCCTGATAAAACAATTGTTGCAAGAATAGATGATGATATATTTAAGAAGAAACTTGGAATAAGTGATGAAAGATTTAAAGAAATTTCAGATATATTATTAAGTGAACAATAATATTAGTGTATAATAGGCTTAATAAAAGTAAAAAGAATAAAACTATTAGTTTTATTTTAAGGAGACAGAAGCCTATGAAACATAAATTTGAAATAAGCAAAGAAGAAAGACAAGATATGATTTTATCTATAAAAACATACTTTTATAATGAAAGAGAAGAGGAACTAGGAGATTTAGCAGCAAGTTTAATCTTAGATTTTATAATAGATAACTTAGGATCTAAGTTTTATAATATAGGAGTTAATGATTCTTATAGATATATGAATGAGAGAATAGATGATTTATTAGGAATACAAAAATAAAATTAGATTAATCTAATTTTATTTTTCAGCTTCCTACAAGGAGAGGGGATCAAAATGAATTTATGGGAATATAGAGAAAACAGATAAGAGTAGAATGTATTGATGGAATTTATAGAGGGTAAATGTGATGGATACACTAATAAGGCAATAGATAATAATCCTGAGATAGCAAGTATATACATTAAAAATGATAAAACAATTAAAAATAAAATTTTGTTTAAAATATATGAGAATGAAATAAAAAGAATAGAGATTAACAATTAGCACTTACATGGGTAGGTGCTTTTATTATAGCTTGATTTAATAATATTTATAAAGTAAAAGTGGATATATATGAGGGATAATATATAATTGATTATGCAAATCTATATATGGAGACAATTTGAAGAAATTTAATTTGCCAGGCACAAGTAATTACGTTTAATAAGAAATTCTTAAGGAAAAATAATATAACTGCAGCAAAAGAATTGTAAGTAGCTATAAAGGACATTTTTTCAACTATTCTTTACGAAATATTAGAAGTAGAGCTTGATAAACATTTAAAATATTGAAGATATGATTATAAGAATAAAAAAATTAAAGATAGTAGAAATAGAGCAATACTAAAGAAATTATCATCTAAATTTAGTAAAATAAAAGTGACTATCCAAAGAGAGTGTAATGGCGAATCCGATAAAGTTTATACCAATCTATTGATAAACTATTACGTTATTATATATCCTATAGTTTACATAATGTTATATTTATGGTATAATTTAGTTGGAGTAAATATAATATTAAGTTTTTGTAATAAGGCTTTAATAATAACCACTAAGGAGGTGATTATTATTAAAACTTTTATAAATTCTTTAATAATTTTAATTAATATTGTACTTCCTTTATTGAGAATACTATTATTTACTCTAAAACATTTCTATTTTGAATAATATTATATATTTTATTTTGAGTATGTTAAAACATACTCTTTTTTAATAATTTGTTATATTATATCAATATATTTAAAAAAAATCAATTTTATTTTACATTATTAACCAAAATTTAATATTATTAAAACTTAATATATTTTGATACTTTTACTTTTTTATGATGTTTACTTATGTATACACAGTATAAAAATTAAATTCTTATAAAAAAACAGAGGACCCCATAGCCCTACTAAGATAATCATTTTACTGTAATTTTAAATTATTGCGCCTTTCTTTTATTAATATTTCCAAATTGTTTATATTATTTAATGTAGCGTTACTTCTTCTAAAACTTTTAGAACTAATAATATAAATGATAACATAACGGTTTGCAAGATGATTACAAGAAAGATTCCTGTTCTCGTTAAAGGCATGAGAAAAGGAGGAGTGGCCTTTAAAATATATATTATATTTAAAAAGATGTTTAAATGTGATATGTAAAAGCTATTAATTTTACAAATTTATTAGAAGAAAATTATCTTTAGTGATTTTTAATTTTTTTGTGTCACTGACATTTTACTGACATTTTAAATTAAAAAAAGGATATAACAAAATCTGTTATATCCTCTAAAGCTACTGCTTTTGCTTGGTGCCGAAGATGGGAGTCGAACCCACACGATTTATGGTCGGCGGATTTTGAGTCCGCTGCGTCTGCCATTCCGCCACTTCGGCAAATTTATGTCTATATAAGTATAACACACTTAATATGTTAATGCAAGAAAATTATATAACAAAGTAATTGTATCCCAGAAGATTTAAATCTTTTAGTATAAATAAATATTCAATTATTAAATTTAATAGATAAGGTAATTAAGATAGATATACTATGTTGTAATTTTTTAATATATAATAAATATATTATGATTATTTTTTATTAAGTGAATATTATAAAAATAGAAATTTAAAATTTGTAATAAAATTATTTTAATTTCATAAGATTATTACTTAATTAAATTTATATTAATTTAGTTAGATTTTAATTAGCAAAATGATAAATTTTATGCATATAAGGTTAAAATAAAATTTTTTTGAAAATTCAACAAAAAGATATTGTGACTTTAGTGTTATTTTGTTAGAATATAGAGGTGGGTGTTCAATAAATTACCCACTGGGACTAAAAAGGTCCCCGTTTAAGAGAAAATACTGTAGCTACTAAAATAAATTGTGGTTACAATTTATTTTTTAGGGAGGAGAAAACAATATGATGTATTCAAGCGAAGTTCAAGAAATGTGTGTAATTGCTAAAGGACCAAATCATGGCCCAGCACCAATCCCTGTAGAAGGAAAATGGGTACAAGCTAAAGAAGTTAAAGATATATCAGGTTTAACTCATGGTATAGGATGGTGTGCACCACAACAAGGAGCATGTAAATTAACTTTAAATGTTAAAGATGGAATAATAGAAGAAGCATTAGTTGAAACTATAGGTTGTTCAGGAATGACTCACTCAGCTGCTATGGCTTCAGAAATATTACCAGGAAAGACTATATTAGAAGCTTTAAACACAGACTTAGTTTGTGATGCTATAAATACAGCAA
>CAUWNL010000167.1:0-4990 GCA_963559995.1 uncultured Sarcina sp. | reverse complement strand
TCTCCTTTAGATTAATTTTAGTATGTATATTTTATAAGTGTATGTAATTATTATTTACTTTTAATAATTATAAAATTAATAAAATATTAAAATAAATTACATAAGAAATTAAATTTGTAATGGTATAATAATTATACAAAGTAAATATTTTTTAAAATAGATATAATATTAAATTTAAAAATATAATTTACATAATTATATATAAAATAGTGTTATAAAACTTAGTAGTATATTAAAGTAATAGGTAAATTTAATTGACCTATTAATAAATTTTTATTATACTAAAAAAAGAAAAAAAAGATAAGTGTATTTATTATACCATTAATTTCTTAAAATTTAATAATATATACGAATATAGAATGAAAAATGGGGTGTAACATGGAAAAAATTTCAGAAATAAAGGAAAAGATAAATATTATAAGAGAAGGTGTAACTTTTCTTATAGAGGATGATTATCAATATTATTTTTTCATAGGGCAACTTGCTTATTTTATAGAGCGCAAATCGAAGCTAAATATGCAAATGTGTTGTAAAACCCTTGAGTTATATGAAGATAAAACTAGTAATAAGTCATTAAAAGAGTATATAATAAATAGATTTTCAATATATGCTTATGGATTTAATAAGAATTATGAAATATTTAATAGAATATTTTCAGCAATCTTAATATACGAGCCTGATGTAAATATAAAAGATATGTTAGATGTATTTTATTTAGGTATATATTTTGATAATCTAATTTTTGATTCTCAGGAAGAAGAATTAAAATTAAAAAGAGAGGTATGTTTAGGAAAGCTAAAGGAGTTAATGAGTAATGGAATAAAAAATATAGATGTTATAGAAGCTTGTAAAATGTTACATGATTAAAGTTATTGTTAATACATAGTTCTAAGTTTATATCATAAAATAGATTTTTAAGTATTAAAGTGTAATTTAAAAATAATAAATAATATATAATTTAATATGTTAATTATATATTATTTATTATTATATTTATGAAAATGTTTAAATTGGGGGGGTTTAACATTGAAGATTTCAAAATTAAAAAATGGTAAATATTTAATATTAAGAACAGGTACAATATTTGATGCACGTGGAATAATAGATTATCTAAATTGTGTAGGTGGAGAGAGCGATTATTTATTGTTTGGAAAAAATGAATTTCTTTTAAATATAGATGAAGAAAAAATATATGATAGTAAGATAGGTGAAGATAATGATTCTATTATGCTTTTAGGAATTATAGATGGCGAAATTATAAGTCTTTCTCAAGTATATGAAGTTGATGGAAATAGAACAGAACATAATTGTGAGATAGCAATATCGGTTAAAAAGAAGTATTGGAGAAATGGCATAGGAACTATAGTTATGAATGAACTTATAAGTTTTGCAAAAGATAGAAATAAGAAAAATATATGTCTTACTGTAAATGGCTCAAACCATCGAGCTATAAAGATGTATGAAAAATTTGGATTTAAAAAGGTTGGGGAAAATAAAAATTATTATAAAATAAATAATACTTTTCATAATAGAGTTCTTATGGATTTACAAATATAAATAGCATATTAAAAAGGTGTTATACAAAATAAGGTATTATCTATAATATATATTTCTAGTATATGATTACTAGGTAATTTATTTTTAGTGTAACACCTTTTATACATAAATAGATTTATTATAAGGGAAATTAGGTATATAATCATTATGTTATCAATATCTTAGTTTATTAATGTTAATAACGTAAGTATAAATAAAATAAGAAAGGGGAATTAAGGTAAGTATATGTTAAATATATACTTCATGAAAAAATAGATATGAATAAAATAATGCCTAAGACTATATTATCTTCATATAGTGATGAAAATAGTTGGTTTGGAATTAATTTACAGTAAATTTATACAGAGGTTGTTCACATGGATATATTTACTGTGATTCAAGAAATAGTGTTTACAATATATTAAATTTTAATAAAGTTACCCCAAAATTAAATGCTATTGAAATTATAAAAAAAGACTTAAAAGTAAACGAAAAAAAGGTGTTATATCAACAGGGGCTATGAGCGATCCATATAATCCATTAGAAAATAAATTAAAATTAACTAGAGTTTTTTTAGAGGAGATAAACAAAGAAAGTTTTGGAGTTTCCATAGACATTAAAAGTTCTTTAGTTATAAGGGATATAGATATATTAAAGAAAATTAAAGAGCATTCACCGGTTATAGTAAAGCTTACTATAACAACTTTTGATAGCAATTTATCTAGAAAAATTGAAAGATATGTAGATAGTACAAAGAAAAGGTTTGAAGCTTTGAAGAAGCTTTCAGATAATGGAATTTATACGGGGGTATTATTGCTTCCAATATTACCATTTATAAATGATAATGAAGAAAATATAAGAAATATAATAAGAGAAGCCCATAGATGTAATGCAAAATTTGTTTTCAATTATTTTTTAGAAGTTACATTAAGGGGAAATCAAAGAAATTATTTTTATGAAGCATTAAAAAACATTTTTCCTAAAGATGATTTTATAGAAAAATACGAAGAATTTTATAAGGACAAATTTAATTGTATTTCTTTAAAAAATGAAAGATTATTAGAGATTTTTAAAGAAGAGTGTGAAAAACATAACCTTTTATATAAAATGGAGGACATAATAAAGGATTATAAAGCTAATTATAATTTTGAACAACTTAAATTATTTTAGTATTATATACTATAATATAGGAGGTGAAATGCTATTTAGTTTGTTATAACTTTACGGCATATGTGATGAAAAAATATAAAGGAGAATTTATTTTGCTCTTAACTTCAATAATTTGGGGAGGAGGATTTATAGCTACTGATGTCTCTTTAGATTCTTTGACTCCTCTTCAAGTTATGACATTTAGATTTTTAATAGCAACTGCTGTTCTTAGTATAATATTTATAAATAAGTTAAGGGGAATAAATAGAGATGTTTTAAAAAAAGGAATATTAATAGGATTTTTTTTATTTGTAGGGTTTGTATTTCAAACAGTAGGGCTTAAATATACAACTGTTTCAAATAATGCATTCTTATCGGCAATAGCAGTTATATTCGTACCATTAATAGGATTATTATTTAAAAAGAAAATAGATAGATATGGAATAATAGGTACAGCTTTAACAGTAATAGGAGTTGGGGTTTTAACTGTAGAAGGAAATTTTTCATCTATAAATATAGGAGATATATTAACTATAATAGGATCTATATTTTATGCAATGCAAATCATTTTAGTAGATAGTTTTGCAAAGGAAGAAGACGTTGTGGTTTTAACTATAGTACAAATAGCAGCATGTTTTTTATTCTCTTTGATAGTTATGGTTATAAGAGGAGATTTGTATTTCGCTCATACAGTTAGTGGCATAGGTGGGGTAATTTATTTAGGTTTATTTAGTACTGCAATAGGATTATTTTTACAAGTTTTAGGACAAAAAACTACCACAGAAACAAGAGCTGCAATTATAATGGTTACAGAATCAGTTTTTGGAACAATATTTGCTATAGTATTATTAAATCAACTTTTAACAACTAGGGTTATTATAGCTTGTATAATAATATTTGTAGCAATTATAATATCAGAGATAAAACCCTTATCTAGAAAAGTTAAAGAATAAAAGTATAGAGAATTATTAAATTCTCTATACTTTTTTTAATGTTTTTTACTTAAGTTTCTTTTTTTATTTCTATTAGTGCAGTAAAGTGACCAAAGCATAAAGAAAGGAAGAAAGTATAAAAATATAAGTATATAATGCTCTTTCAAATTTTTCACACCCTAATAGGTTTTATATTAATTTATGAAACTATATAAGGATTTGTTAATTATAAGAAAAATAAGAGAATAGAATTAAATATATGATATACATGTAAGTGGTATAATAAGAAAGAAATATTTTATATAAAATTTCTAGTTTAGTAAATAGATAAGATATAGCTCTTTTTTATATTAAGAATAGGGTTTATAATTATTGTATTATAAATTTAAGATAATTATATAGATGTTAGAAGGGAATTTTTATGAAAACAAAGTTACTATTAATAAGACATGGAGAGACAAACTGGAATAAGTTAGGTAAATTCCAAGGAAGTATAGATATAGAATTAACAGATAAAGGAAAGAAGCAAGCAAAACTTTTAAATGAAAGGCTTAAGGGAAAATTTGATTATATATATACAAGTCCATTAAAAAGGGCTAAGGAAACAGCAGATATATTAGCTAGATCATCTAATAAGGAACTAAATATAGTACAAGGAATGAAAGAAATTAATTTTGGTAGCTGGGAAGGTCTTACTATAAAAGAGATAAGTGAGAAATATACTGATGAGTTTAATAATTGGAAAACAGACAAGTCAGAAGGAAAAATAGTAGGAGGAGAACTTAGTTTAAAAAATGCGTCTCTTCGTGGAACTAGTTGTGTATTAGATATAGTTAAAAAACATAAAGGACAAACTATAGCAATTGTAGCTCATGGTGGAATAATAAAAGCAAGTTTAATTGGAATATTTAATTGGGATATGACAATGTATCACAAAAGTGCTCTTGGGAATACATCAATTACAGAAATAATTTTTACAGAAAACTTAAAGCCAGTTTTAATAAAATTAAATGATACTACACATTTAGATTGTTTAGAGGATGATAAAAAGTATGTTTAGGATTTTCAATAACATTCCTTTTAAGGTTAAAAAATATTTTATAAATAGATAAAATATAGACAAAATATTTATATACATATAAAGATATTTTTAATATTATGGTTTTCTTTTTTATGTAAGGAAAAAGATATCTTAATGTATGTACTATTTTGTATATAGGGAGTGAGTGAAATGACTAAAGAAAAAATACAAAGTAATAAACAAAATTCAAAGAAGCATGTAAGTATAGATGAAACAAGAGAGCCTAAAAGTAATTGGATGAGTTAAAAATTATGATGTAAAGGGGATAACTACTATGGATAATAAAAAAAAT
>CAUWNL010000166.1:0-5035 GCA_963559995.1 uncultured Sarcina sp. | reverse complement strand
AAATTAAAGAAAATAAGAAAAAGGAGTGATAATGAAAATATCTTAAATTAATAGTTATTTTCGAAATTATGAGCAAAATATTATTAATTGATAGGCATAATAAAATTAAAGAAAGGGATATTGATTTAGAAAGAGGATGTTTAAAGGATTATTTATATGATATTTTAAAAGGTGAGTTTACATCTTTAAATAAAGAGATAGATGGTATTGAATGTATATTTTTTTATAATAGTTGGGTAAATTATGAAGATTTTTTTCTTGACGATTCTATAGAAAAAAATATGATGGTAATAGTAAAATCAGATTTATTAAAAGGATACATAGACATTGAAGGTAATTATGTTTGTTATTATGGTTTTTCTAATGATGAAATTTTTGCACTAAAAAAGCATATTATTATAGAGAAAAATAAATTTTTAAATATAGATAATAAAAATGAAATAGGGGGGAAGTATCTAATATATGTAGATAGTTATTCTAAAATAAAAGAACTATTTATTAATAAACATACTGACACCATTAAAGAATTAGTAAATAATATTTTAGGTAATAACCCCTACACCATTCCTTTTAAAATAAATAATTTAGAATGTTCTATATGGTTTAATAGCAATAAAAAAGGTAAGATTAATGAAGCAGCACTAAATATATTGGATGTAGGGTACATAAGGGGAGAATTTATACTAACTAAATATTGTAGGGATTATAATTACATAATAGGAAAAGGATGTTATACTCTAGATGATGGATTTAATAATGTTGAAAAAAATTTAGTATTAAATTACATAAAGGATAGTTAAATAACTATATATTTAACTATCCTTTATGTAATCGGACTATTATATAAAAAATGAAATTAATAGGGTTAATGTATCAAAATGTCTTTTAGTGATGATTTTATATATTCAACACATATTTTTTCATTAGTATCTTTATATTCATCTACCTTTAAATTATTATTAAAGATTATTATGTTTAAAGATACAACTTTTTTACCTTCTTTAATTTCTTCAAATTCAAAGTATATATCAGTTTTTTGTTTTAACATCTGTTGCGTATATAATAAAACTTTTCTCTTAAAATCAGCATATAATTTATACTCATCATTTAAATGTAAAAGTTCTTTAAGTCTTTCAATTTTAATATTATAGATTTTATTAGTTTCAGCAGCTTTTAATACTTCATACATTTTTATAGAATTTTTACTATTTAAATTTAAAACATCAGTAGCATCGCCTAATTCAAATAATTTTTTTAATTTCAAATAAAATGGTTTTATACTCTCGTAAAAGGCCATCTCTATAAAGTTATTATCAACATTAAAAAATACTGAAGATAAAATATTAAATGAAAGATAAGATTTATCATTAACTCCTTTCATCTCTATATATATTTGAAGTAAACTCTTTGAAACCTTACAACACTCATCAATAGATATATTCAAAAAGGCAGCTAATTTATCTAACTTGAATTTATATAAATTAGTTGTATCTTCTTTATTGACAGATAATATTAAAACATTTAATAATTTTTTTTGAACAGCGTCTATATTTATTGAGTTACATATTGTAAAATCGCTTTTTAAAAATGAAAATGATAAATCATATAAACTCAAAATTATCTCTCCTTATAAACTAGAATTTCTATTTCAGTTTCAACAGGTTCTTCATTTCTCATAATAAGCTTAGGAAATGCTATAACACCTAAAATAGTTACTAAAACTGCAAGTACTATTATAACAAATATAGCGTATTTTGTATCTACCCCCCAAAGGAATCCCGTTATTGCACTACCAAAAAAACCACCTATATATGTAAAAGCATTAACAATCCCATTTAAAGAACCCCTATATTCAGCTTTAACTATGTGATTTGTTGCAGTGGGAATTAAGTTTGTAAGTATAAAATATGCTGCAAAGGATAGTGCACTTCCTATTATAAGAAATATAAGTGAATTTGATGCAAATATTAAAACTATACTAGATAAAACAAAGAATATACCTGCAATAACAGCTACTTGTTTAGAATAGGACTTTTTAACAAAAATTACTGATATTTTCATAGATGTTATTCCAATTAACATAGCAGGTGTATATACCATCCATAGATTAACTTCTCCAACAAGCTTAGTTGCATATTCAGGAATTATTATAAAAGTAGACATGTACACAAAAAGAGCTATAAATCCTACAAAACAAAATCCTAAAAATTTTGGATCTTTTAATAATGACATTGTATAGGCAGAGGTCTCTTTAGATTTAATTTTCTCTTCTTTTTTACTTAATTTTACAGAACTTTTACTTCTATCATCTTTTAAGAAAAATAAAATAAGGAAAAATACTATAATAACTAATACCGTTGCTATTGCATAAAGTTCATGAACATTCCATATCATTATAAGGAGAGGTCCACCTCCTAAGGCAGCAACTATAAAAAATGAAATTATTAAAGAACAAAGCCCCATGGCGTCTGGTCTTTTTTCATCTTCAATTTCTTTCGCAATCCATGCAAATACGCCAGCTGTTATGGCACCTGTTCCTTGCAAGAATCTAGATAATATAAATATGTATGCATTTTGTGAAAATGTTGATAGAGCTAATCCTGAAATTAATAAGGCAAGTCCTAATAAAACAATTCTTTTATTACCAAACTTATCACAAAACCTCCCAAAGGGGATTTGAAAAAACGCTTGTGTTAAACTAAAACCACCAAGGGCTATACCACTTAAGGCTAAAGTTCCATATTCAAGATTTAAAGTATAGTTAGATATAAATGGAGCAACAAGGCTCATTCCAAGATTTCTTATGCCTAGAGCTAAGCCTAAAATTATTATAAATTTAAGCTGAGTACTGGATAACTTTTTTTTCATTTGTATAACCTCCTACATTAAATTTAATTTTTATTTGATACAAATTTATATTTCCACAAATAGGTTTTATTCATATTTGACTCTAAATACGACTATGTATTCCATAAGTCATAATAAACCTATTTAATAATTATGTCAATATAGTTATGTAGTCATAATAAAGAAGATTATAAGAATATTTATTTTAAAAAGGGACATATAATATGTTTATTTAAACTAATTATATGTATTTACGTTATAAGTTTATTTGCGTAAATGTATCAAAATAAGTAATTACAAAAAACTTTATATCTTCTATTGATAAAATATAAAAGTTAAAAGAGGTATTATTTTATAAATAATGCCTCTTTCAAATATTTACTATGTGTTAAATATAAATACTTATAGGTATTATAAATAAGGTATCTTCATCATAATGAGTTTTAGGAGCTTCCGGTATACTAATTCCATTATCTCTTAAAATTTGGATATATGGTTTTAAGTTATTTAAAAAGCCTTCATAATAATCAGGATGTCCGGTCTTTCTGATTAAACTTAAAGCATCACCGGAAGAACAGTGTTTAAGAACCTTGCCAAAGATAGTTAAACAGCAATTAGATTTATCAAAAATATGTGCCTTGCTTTCTAAAAAATTATCGTCAATAACAGTTAATACTACGGTTTTTTCACCACAATTTACAATTATATCTCCAGTATTTTGTTTATTTAACGTCTCTTTAAAATGAATTAAAACTTTAAGTAAAGAATTATAGGTCCAAATTCCAGGATTATTTTCTTTAAGTAAATTATCTAATAAATTTATATTTTCAGGGGTATTAAAAGAGTCTATAATTGTAATTAAGTAATCTAAATAGCATGTCATAGATATACAGGTTATTTCCCCTTTAATTTCTATATAATCACCAGAATTAAATGACATATTCATTATGTTATCTTTAGTTATATTATTTTTAATAATACTATTAGAACTCATATATTTATGAAGTTCTCTATGAAGTGAAAAACATGTATAAATAGTTTCATTACTTTCTTGAAGCCTAACACTTCGCCTTCCTTCCAAGGATTCGTTTCTAAAGTCTTCGTCACAACAATAATTTGAATTACTTTTACTTTTAACATGTGAATCATTGCTTTTAGGTGTTATAGCTTGCTTATTATGTTGTTTGCTTTTTGTATATTCATTATGATCATGGGTTTTTAACCCATCATCTATTCTTCCAGACATATAGTTATCAACAGTTTTTGTTATGGTTATTTTTTGAATATAGCCATTTAAAAGGACAGAAGATAAACCGTTTATAAGTAATGAATCCAAATATATAAAAATATTTGTATAGGAATTATCTGAAGAAAAAAAAGTGTCCAAAGGATCCCTCCTTAAACTAACATTATTATATACTATGTTTAAGTTATTCCTTTAAATAATATTTTTTAAATGTAAGTAAAGTTATTTCTTAAATATATTATCTAACACCTTCTTGAAAAATCCTTTTTTATTAAGTTCTTGTTTTTCAATTAATCGTTCTTTTAAGTTAATTAGTTTAGAGTCTACTTCTTTACAGTGTTTTTCTAAGCGTTTTTCCTCTTCTAGTTTTAGACGTTCCTCTTCAGTTAATACGTTAATTTTTTCTTTATTATGTTGGATTTTTATATTTTTAAATTCTGTTTTTCCTTCAAATTTGATAGGAGCTACATATATTTGTTCATCCTTTTTAGAACTTAGCTTAATTTCGTTATTTTTATTTTGACTCTTGTTATTTTGACTTTTCTCTAAATTATCTTTTTTTATAGTTGTTTTAGTAGAAGTAGAGGAGGTTATATCTTTTTCTATTAAGTTTTCTAATTTTAATTCCTCTAAATTTTTATTTTTAAAAGATTTAGTAATATTTGAGGTAACTGCGATTTCCTCTAAAGAAATATTACTATCACTGTTTAAACTTATACTAGTTATAGTTTTATTAAATACATCTTCTATGTATTTAATTCCATCATGGGATATATAGGTTTTGCCGTCAACCTTTATCATAGGTTTTATAATATTTTTATTTTTCTTTAAAACTTTATATACTTGTGATTTAGATATTTTTAAAGCAGTAGAAACATCTTCTACTGATAACATTTCATTTTTAATAGTATTCATTTTCAGTTAAGCCCTCCTAAACTGTAT
>CAUWNL010000165.1:0-5079 GCA_963559995.1 uncultured Sarcina sp. | reverse complement strand
CTCATTGTAATTAAAATATGATATTATAAATTTAATATTTATAATATTTATTAATAGTAGGTAAGGGTATATACATATTAAAAAAAGTAAAACAAAAGATGAAATTATATAATATAAAGGAGTGAGTTTTTTGTTAGAAACTATAAAGAAGGAGTGGTTTTCTAATATACGAGTTGATTTGCTCTCAAGTTTTGTGGTAGGGCTGTCAATGATTCCAGAAACAGCTGGCTTTGCTATAATGGTAGGGTTAAGTCCTATGGTAGCTTTTTATACAACTTTTTGTATGTCTATAATAGTTGCATTTATGGGAGGAAGAAAAGCTATGATATCGGCAGCAGCAGGGTCTATGGCTCTTGTTTTAGTTGTTGTTGCAAAAAATTATGGCATTGAATACGTAGGAATAGTAACTATAGCAACAGGAATAATTCAAGTATTGTTTGGAATATTTAAAATAGGTAATCTTTTAAGGTTTATACCAAAGTCAGTTATGTATGGATTTGTAAATTCCTTAGGAATAATGCTTTTTGTAGATCAATTACACTTTTTCAAAGGACAGTCATATATAATGTACATATTAGTTTTAATAGGCCTTGGAGTAATATATCTATTTCCATTAATAACGAAAAAGATACCTCAGAATTTAATGGCTATAATTATTGTTACAGCAATAGTTATGATATTTAATATAAATGTCCCCAATCTTGGTAGCCTAGGTAATATAAATGCTGGACTTCCGCCTTTTTCACTGCCAAAGGTTTCAATAAATTTAAATACACTTATGATTGTAATTCCATATGCTTTTTCTCTTGCTATAGTTGGAAGTGTAGAAAGTTTACTTACAGCTCAAAGTTTAGATGAAATAATTGGTGATGAAAGTAATAAAAATAGGGAAGCTATGGCACAAGGACTTGGAAATATAGTAACAGGATTTTTTAGTGGAATGGCAGGGTGCGCCCTTATAGGTCAATCAACTATAAATAGTAAATCAGGTGCAAAGACAAGACTTTCAACTTTTTTTGCAGGAGTAAGTCTTATGATTTTAGTATCTATTTTTAGTGGTTATGTTATACAAATACCAATAGCAGCTTTAATCTCTGTTATGATTATGATATCAATAACAACATTTAATTGGGATTCAATAAAGAATATACATAAAATACCTGTCATAGATACAGTCATTATGATAATCACTGTAGTTACTGTTTTAATAACCCAAAACCTTGCAATAGGAGTAATTTTGGGAATAGTAATAAATGCATTAGTTTTAATGTATAAGATGGCACATATAAGGGGTCAGAAGGAAACTATTAATAATGAAATTATATATAAAGTAGAAGGGCATTTATTTTTTGCAACGACTAAGAAGTTTATAGATTCTTTTGATTATAGTAATATGGAAAAACCTATAGTTTTAGATATTAGTAAGTTAAGGAGTATAGATAATGCAGCAAAAGAAGCCATTGACGAGGTAAAAGGAAAATTTAAAAATTTAACAATTAAAGTTTGATAAAATTCTCATTTAATGATAAAATGATTTAGGTGAAGTGGAAAGTAATTCCCACCTTACAGCAAAATAGCTAGTTAAGGTAATAATTTTGGGAAACACTAAGCTTAGACTTAAGCTTTAAGGCTTAGAGTCATTTATTATAACATTGTATTTTTGGAGGTGGAAAGTATAAAAAAAGAATTTATAATCAACGAAAAGATAAGAGAAAAAGAAATAAGAGTTATTGCTAGTGATGGAAGTCAATTAGGAATAATGGCTACAAGAGATGCTCAAAAAATAGCAGATGAAAGTGAACTTGACTTAGTTATGATCTCACCGACTGCAAAGCCACCAGTTTGTAAAATTATGAATTTAGGTAAGTTTATTTATGAGCAATCTAAAAAAGAAAAAGAAGCTAAGAAAAATCAAAAGGTAACTGTACTTAAAGAAATAAGATGCAGCCTTACTATTGAAGAAAATGATATTGCAATTAAAGCTAAAAACGCTAGAAAGTTCCTATTAGATGGTGATAAAGTTAAAATTACCGTTAGATTCAAAGGTAGAGAAGCTCAATTAGGTCATATGGGATTAAAGATCCTTGAGAACTTTGTTTCAAAACTAGATGATATTTGTATAGTTGAAAAACCAGCTAAACAAGAAGGTAGAAATATGTCTATGATTATAGGTCCTAAAAAGGCGTAACTTGAGAGGAGAATTTTATAATGCCAAAAATGAAAACTCATAGAGGTGCAGCAAAAAGATTTAAAAAAACAGGTTCAGGAAAGCTTAAAAGAGCTAAAGCTTTTAAAAGTCACATATTAACTAAAAAGAGCCAAAAGAGAAAAAGAAACTTAAGAAAGACTGGATATGTTTCAGTTACTCAAGAAAAAACTATGAAAAAATTATTACCATATCTATAATATAAACCTAGGAGGAGAATTGAAACATGGCAAGAGTTAAAAGAGCTGTAAATAGCCGTAAAAACCATAAGAAAGTATTAAAACTTGCAAAAGGATATTACGGAGGAAAGAGCAAATTATTTAAAACTGCTAACGAATCAGTAATAAGAGCGTTAAGAAATGCATACGTTGGAAGAAGATTAAAAAAGAGAGATTATAGAAGGCTTTGGATAGCAAGAATAAATGCTGCTACAAGAATGAATGGTCTTTCATATTCAAAATTTATGTACGGATTAAAATTAGCAGGTGTTGATATAAACAGAAAAATGTTATCAGAAATTGCTATATATGATGCTAAGGCTTTTTCAGATTTAGTAGAAGTTGCTAAATCTAAATTAGCTTAATATAGAACATATAAATCATGGGTTTTAAACTCATGATTTTTTTGCATTTAGATATTTACATAATATATAATAGAAATTTAAGTAATATTAAAGAGATCTTTAGTGAAATATAAACTTATTAATAATATATTTTTATAAAGGAATTATTAAAATAATTTAGAATTAAATAATCAATTAGTAAAAAGGAGTGATAGAATAAATGGATCTAAAGTGGAGTTTAAAAGAGATTTATACTTCCTTTCAAAGTAAGGAGTTTAAAAGAGATTTAGAAAAGCTAGATGAGAGTATAGATAATATAAATTATAGATCTGACGAAATTATAAAAAACCATTGTGATGAAAGACTTAAGGTTGAAGAATATATAAAAATGGCATCAGAGTTTAAAAATATTTCAAATAGATTGGGAGCATTTATCCATTTAAATTTAAGTACAAATACTAAAAATAAAGATGCACTAAAATATTCAGATGTATTAGATAAAAAGCTTACAAGGTGTGTAGAAGCATTTACTAATTTAGAAAAATGGATTAGTGAAATAAAAAATATTGACTTAATTATAAAGGAATCTAGTATTTTAAAAGAGCATGAATTTATACTAAAGGAAATAGTTAAAGATAGTAAATATACATTAAGTAGTAGAGAAGAAAATATAATTGCTAACATGGAAAACACAGGATCAGCAGCCTTTGCAAAACTTAAAAATACATTAATATCTACTTTAAAGGTGGATATAGAAATAGATGGAGAAAATAAACAACTTCCTTTAACTGAAGTTTTAACAATGGCAAATAATAAAGATAAAAGAATAAGAAAAAAGGCCTATGAAGCTGAGATTTCATCTTATAAAAAAATAGAAGAACCATTAGCTGCCTGTCTTAATGGAATAAAGGGAGAGGTTTTAACGGTGTGTAATCTTAGAGGGTATAAATCTCCTTTAGAAAAAAGTATTATTGATTCTAGAATGGATGAAGAGTCCTTAAATGTAATGTTAGATGCTATGAAAGAAAGTTTACCGGTATTTAGGAGGTATTTAAGAAGAAAAGCTGAGATTTTAGGATATAATAATGGATTACCTTTTTATGAAATATATGCACCTGTTGTAGAATGTGATATGAACTTTCCTTATGAAAAAGGAACAGCTTTTGTTGAAAAGAACTTTAGAACATTTAGCGATAATTTAGCTAATTTTGCAAAAAAAGCAATAGATAATTCATGGATAGATGTTTATCCTAAAGAAGGAAAAGTTGGGGGAGCCTTTTGCTCTAATCTTCACTTTCTAGGGCAAAGTAGATTTTTATTAAACTATGGCAATAGTTTAAAAGATGTAATAACATTAGCCCATGAGTTAGGCCATGGATTTCACGGTGAATGTTTAAAAGGGGAGAGTATATTAAATTCTAGTTATCCAATGCCAATTGCTGAAACTGCATCAACTTTTTGCGAAACTATTATAAAAAAGGCAGCTGTTAAGAAGGCTTCTAAAGAAGAGGCGTTAGCTATTTTAGAAGCTGAAATTTCAGGATGTACTCAAGTAATAGTTGATATATATTCTAGATTTTTATTTGAAAAAAGATTTTTTGAATATAGAAAAGAAAGTGCACTAAGTGTTTCAAAGATAAAGGAGCTTATGATTGAAGCTCAAAAAGAAGCCTATGGAGATGGGTTAGATGAAAACTTTCTTCATCCATATATGTGGACGTGGAAGCCTCATTATTATTATGCTCACTATAGTTTTTACAACTTCCCTTATGCTTTTGGTCTTTTGTTTGCAAAAGGATTATATGCAAAATATCTTGAAAGGGGAAGGGCGTTTTCAAAGGATTATGAAAAGTTACTTTCAATTACGGGAAAAAATAATATATTAGATGTGACAATGTCTATAGGAATTAATATACATGATAAAATGTTTTGGAAAAATTCATTAAAGACTATTGAAGAAGATATCGAAAAATTTATAAAACTTAGTAAATAATAAAGGGCTGCTAAAATTTTAGCGGCCTTTTAAGTGTTCTTAATAAATGTCTTATAAAATTTAATTTTACATTAAAATCATTATAAATATTAATAAAAAATTTTTTTGCATAAATGATTTTAATAACGTTAACATTTTAACAGATATAACAAAAATTCTTTATTATAAATAGTTTTATATAAATTTTATTAATTTTGATTGACAAGCATTAAGAAAATATATAATATAAATATATAGACACCCCCTAGGGGAGGGGTGCTAATATTATATATTTTGGAGGAACTTTTTTATGAATATGACTCATTATATGCTTATGAT
>CAUWNL010000164.1:0-5097 GCA_963559995.1 uncultured Sarcina sp. | reverse complement strand
ACTACTACTTATTTTTCTAACATAAATTTTTCTCCTATATTTTTACAAAATTTATTGATTTTTATTTCCACAGTTTGTTTTTATAGTCTAGTTTGCTATAATTGATTCTACTTCATTGTAGTAATATTCTACTTTATCTAAAACTTCATTGTTATTAGGAAGCTTTGCAATTTCTGCTAAAGTGTTTCTTATTCCTTTTTCTTTAATTAATTTTTGAAGTTCTACGCTTTGTTTATCTTCTTTATTATTATAATGAAGGGCTGCACCTACACCTAAAAGTAAGTTATCTGTATCTATATTAAATCCTCTAGCTGTCATTAAAGGTTTTATAAGTCTATCATTTTCATTTAGTTTTCTTAATGGCTCTCTGCCAACCCTTGATACATCATCTTTTAAATATGGATTTTTAAATCTTTCAATAATTTTATCAATATATTTTAAATGTGCCTCTTCATTAAAGCTATGCTTTGTTACAAGGCCTTTTCCACTTTCTATCATTGCTTTTCTAACAAAATTATATATTTTTTCATCATTTATACTTTCATCAATTGTGCTATGACCTTTAAGGTATCCAAAGTAAGCTGTTATTGCATGTCCAGTATTTAAAGTAAATAATTTTCTCTCTATATAAGCCATTAAATTACTTGCTAAATTCATACCCTCTATTTCTGGTACTTCTCCCTTAAAAGCAGCTTCTTCAACGTTCCATTCATAAAATTTTTCAACTACAACATCTAGTATATTTTCACTTTTTACTGGTGGAACTATTCTATCTACTGAGCAGTTAGGAAATCCTACAAACTTTTCTAAATACTCAAGTTCTTCCTCATTTAAATATTTCTTAACCTCTTCTTTTAATTGTGAACTTGCATTTATTGCATTTTCGCAAGCTATTATATTTAAATAAGATTTTATCCCTTCTTCTTTTCTTAATTGTATTCCCTTAGCTAATGTTGGTGCTATCCTTGGAAGTACAACAGGCCCTACTGCTGTAGTTATTATTTCTGAAGTCCTTATTTCATTAAATATTGTGTTTTCAATAGATATTACTCCACTAATATTTTCTATCTTTTCTTCACTACATTCCACATCCATAACATGTATTGTGTAATTTTTATCTTTATTAATTTTATTAATTATATCTTTATTTACATCTGCAAACACTACATGATATCCAGCTTTTGAAAGTAATGCTCCTATAAATCCTCTTCCTATATTACCTGCTCCAAATTGTATTGCTTTTTTCATAACACTATTCCCCCTTATTATTTTTAAACTCATCTTTTATTACATTGTTGGTTTTAGATAAGAATAAACTAGTCCTTTGTAATAATATTTCTTTATATCATTAAACAAATTCTTAAATTCTTCTAAAACCAACAATTATTTTAAATACAGTCGTTTCTTAAAATACACTTAATATATCTTGTTTATTTGTAGTATTATTTAGTTTTTCTACTAAACTCTCATCTTCTAGTGATGTTGCAATATTTGAAAGTATTTCTAAGTGCTCATCACCAGCTCCAGCTATACCAATTACTAAATAAGCTAACTCATCTCCAAATTTAACTCCATTAGGATATTGAAGAACAACCACACCTGATTTTTCTATTTGTTTTTTTGCTTCACCAATACCATGAGGTATTGCAACTCCCATTCCAATGTAAGTTGTAACAACCTTTTCTCTCTCATGCATAGCATCTATATATCCCTCTTTAACATATCCACCTTTAACTAAAAGCTTTCCTGCACGAGTTATTGCATCTTCTTTAGATTCACTTTCTAAGCCTAAAACTATATTATTTTCACTTAATATTGATGATTTATCGGTAGTTGCAACTTCTTTTTCAACTTCTTCAATTTCTTTTTCTTCTAAACCTTTACCATTAGCTTTCTTTTCTAATATTAAATATAATTCATCTAATTTAGGGTCTTGTAAGAAGTTTTCTATAAATACATGGTCAGCTTGTGGTGAACTTAATTTTGCTCTTTCTACTAGTTTTACATGACTTACTACTATATCTGCATCCTTTGGTATATCATCAACTGATGAATTTGTAACTGTTATACCTAGTCCTAAAGATTTTATTCTATTTCTAAATTTAGTAGCTCCCATTGCACTTGATCCCATACCAGCATCACATGCAAAAACTATCTTTTTAACTTCATCTTTATTTATTGTAGTAACACTTTTCATGCTTTTCATTTTATTCTTTGCTTCCTCTAAGTCCTCTACTCCTCCATTTTTTGCAGCTCTTTTAATAAATGGTGCTGCAACTACAAAGGATACCGCTGTTGCTGCTAAAACCCCTGCTAATATTCCTAAGATTCCTCCCTTTGGAGCTAATGCCATAAGAGCAAATATACTTCCTGGTGATGCTGTTGCAACTAATCCTGCTCCAAATATTGAGAAAGTTAATACTCCTGCTGCTCCACCTAAAATAGCTGCTATTATTAACATTGGATTCATTAAAACATAAGGGAAGTATATTTCATGGATTCCTCCAAAGAAGTGTATTATTGCAGCTCCTGGAGCTGATTGTTTAACCGCCCCTTTGCTATACATCCAATATGCTAATATTATTCCAAGTCCTGGTCCTGGATTTGCTTCAAGTAAGAACATTATGGACTTTCCTGCTTGTTGTGCTTGCTCTATTCCTATTGGTCCTAAAACACCATGGTTTATTGCATTGTTTAAAAATAATACTTTAGCTGGTTCTATAAATATTGATACTAAAGGTAATAATCCTTTTGAAACTATTATTCCTACACCTGCTGCTAAAAAACCTGTTGCCATAACAACTAATGGGCCTACTGCATAAAATCCAAGTACTGCCATTAACATTCCAAGTATACCTATTGAAAAGTTATTTACTAACATCTCAAATCCTGCTGGAACTTTGCTTTGCACTGCTTTATCAAATGTTTTTATTACAAGGCCAGCTAATGGTCCCATTATCATAGCTCCAATAAACATTGGTATATCAGCTCCTACAATAACTCCCATTGTAGCTATAGTTCCCATTACTCCTCCTCTTACACCGCCAATCATCTTACCACCTGTGTAAGCTATTAGTAGTGGTAACAAGTAATTAACCATTGGATCTACTAAAGCACTTAACTTTTCATTAGGTGCCCATCCTGTTGATATAAATAAAGCAGTTATTAACCCCCATGCTATAAATGCTCCTATGTTTGGCATTACCATACCACTTAAGAACTTACCAAATTTTTGCATTCCGTCTTTTGCATTTATTTTTGTATTACTCATATTACCCCTCCTCATATGATATTTATTTCGATTAATGTAAACTTTTTCTTTATGAGTTAATTATAAAATTTTAATACTTATCTTTCAATTTGAAGAAATCTTCTCCTTGTCACTTTCATTAGTGACAAGAATATAATAAATATTTTAAGATTTAAACTACTTCCAATACAAAAAAGCTATATACCTAGGTATTTATAAAAAATATCTAAATATATAGCTTTTTGTTTAACATAATCTTAGTTTTAGGAAGCGTGTTCAATTTATCTTAAATCACCCTACTATTACTAAAATAGGTTCAACAATTCATCTTTACTATTTATCTTATCTAGTCTATTTACTAGAGTTTCATTTCCTAATACTTCTGCAATATGAGCCATTATTTTTACATGCTCTTCCCCAGTGCTTGCAATGCCTATTACTACATACACGATGCCTTGCCCAAAATTAATCCCCTTTGGATATTGAAGTATTACAACCCCAGACTTTTTAATTCTTTCCTTTCCTTCATTTGTTCCATGTGGAATAGCTAACCCCATTCCTATATAAGTAGAATAGCGCTGTTCTCTCTCATGCATAGATTCAATATAATCTTCTGTTACATATCCTCTATCTACTAGTAATCTTCCTGCACGAGTTATTGCCTTTTCCTTTGATTCACTATCTAATCCTAATATAATATTTTCACCAATTAATATTGAATTTTTTTCTTCAATAAAATTTAATTCATTCATACTCTTTATAGTTTCTTTTTCATGCGCATTTATAGATTTATTTTTTAATATTTTATGTAACTGCTCTAGTTTATCATCATCAAAAAAATTATTTATAAATATATATTGAGACTTTGGGTAACTCTTTTTACATCTTTCTTGTAAACTATTATGACTTACAACTAAATCAGTGTTCTCTACAATGTTATCAACTGATGAATTTATAACCTCAATATCTAAATTTAAATCTTTAATTTTCTTTCTAAAGTTAGCAGCACCCATTGCACTTGAACCAATACCTGCATCACAAACAAATACTATTTTTTTAATTTTTTCATTAATTGATTCATCTAACTCCACTGCACTGTCTATTTCTTTATTTAATATATAATTTTTAGAAACGATTTTATTTTTATATAGTATTTTAAACAATACTGTACTTACAATAAATGATACTATTGTAGCACTAGCTACACACATTATTGTACCTAATATTTCGCCCTTAGGAGATAAAGCTATTAAAGTAAATATACTCCCAGGTGATGCTGATGAGACTAATCCAACATTTAACATTGAAGCTGTGAATATTCCTGCCATTCCACCTAAAATAGTTCCTATTATAAGTATTGGTTTTTTTATAATATAAGGAAAATAAATTTCATGAATTCCTCCAAAAAAATTAATAACTGCTGCTCCTAAAACCATCCTTTTACCATCATCTTTGCTAAACAAACAATACGCTAATAACATTCCAAATCCCGGTCCTGGATTTGCCTCAAGCAAAAACATTATTGATTTACTAGATTGTTGCACCTGTTCAATTCCAAGTGGTCCTAAAACTCCATGATTAATTGCATTATTTAAAAATAATACTTTTGCCGGTTCAATAAATATAGCTGTTAAAGGTAATAATCCTTTATCTATTATCATGTTCATTCCAAGTATTATTATTTGTGTTAACGCCACTACAAAAGGGCCTATAATATAATATCCTATTATAAGCATTATTACAGCTATTATCCCTACTGAAAAATTATCTACTAGCATTTCAAAACCTATTGGTATCTTATTATTAATAATTTTATCAAACTTTTTTATTATTATTCCTGATATTGG
>CAUWNL010000163.1:0-5261 GCA_963559995.1 uncultured Sarcina sp. | reverse complement strand
CAATGATGGCATCATCAGGGAAATTTATTGTAGGGGGATAATATGGAGGTTTTAAGAGGTTGGTCAATAACTTTTGTTACCTTAATAATTTTTGTATCTATGGCAAATATAATACTTCCAAAAAGCTCTATAAAAAATCATGTTAAATTTGTATTATCATTAATAATTTTAGCATCAATGGTAATTCCTATAACGAATTTTGTATCTTTAGGTAATAAGATGGAGGATTATGATTTAGAATCTATGATTTTAGAGGAATCATCCTATACATCTAGTGAGGATAGTGAAAACTATAGTAATGAGTATATGCTAAGTAGTTTAGAAAAATCTATAAAAAACTTATTAGCTGATGAATATAGTGGTAGTAATTTTAATGTGAAAATGGAGGGGAATATAGATATAGGGAATGCAAAGGTTGATATAACAAGTGTTTTTGTAGAGGTTTCAAGTACTAATGTAAATAAGATACAAAGAGTTATAATTGGCGATATAGATAATAATTATAGTGATGAATCAGACTTTTTTAAAAATGAAATAAAAGATTTTATATCACAAGAGCTTGGAGTAGATAAAGAGGTTATCAAAGTTAATTATGTATAAATTTTAAGGGGAGATAGGCAATGAATATAAATGAGCTTAAAGAAAATTTTAAAAACTCTTTAAAGCAAAAAAATATTAAAAACTTAGTCCTAATCTTGCTAGTTGTTATAATGAGTTATTTGACTTTGTCATATTTTTCAAATGTAAACAATATATCTAATAAGGAAGACTTAAAAATAACTAGCGAATCTATATACACTTTAGAGGGGGTTGAAAATATATCAGCTTACGAAGAGAAACAGCAACAAGACTTGAAAAATTTACTAGAGAAAATGGAGGGGGTAGGCAGCGTAGAAGTTAAAATAAACTATGAAAGTAGTGAAGTTAAAGTTCCAGCTGTAGATAATGCTACTAAAAAAAATACAACAGAAGAAACAGATACTGAAGGTGGTGTTAGAAATAATATAGAAGAAAGCAATGATTCAGCAATAGTTATGACAAATAGCGACGAACCTTTAGTACTTCAAACTAACAAACCAAACATAACAGGAATAATAATAGTTGCAGAAGGTAGTGAGAACAGCAAGATAAAATATAATATACAAAAGGCTGTATCTAGTCTTTATGATGTAGGTATGGATAAGGTAAGTGTACTATCTATGAAAGAAAATTCTAGTAATTAATGGGGGAGTTTAAAATGAACAAGAAGCAAGCAGGGATAATAGTTACGTTACTATCATTAATAGTGTGTGTAGGAATATTAGCTTTTAGGGTAAATAATGGAATGCAAGATTTGGATCTATCAACACTTTCAGTAGATGATAATTCCCAAAGAGAAGAGGATACAAATACATCAATTTCAGATAATACAGATTATTTTTATGATTCAAGAAGTGCAAGGGAACAATCAGATTCTAATTATATTAAGGGCTTAGAGGCAATAATTGCAGATGAAAATACTGATGCTAATCAAAAGCAAGAAGCTAATGCTAAGTTAGAAGCAAAAACAACAGCTATGGCAGATGAATCAAGAATAGAGCTTAGTATAACAAGTAAAGGTTATGAAGAGGCTCTATGTTATATAAATGATAACAAAGCAACTGTAATTGTTAAAAATGCTAATGAGTTGACTCAAGATCAAGCTAATGAAATACAAGATATAGTTTTAAGTATAGCCAAGATATATGATGTAAGTATAGAATCTAAATAATTATTTGTATTGGCTTTATTTATTTGCTATAATGAACCTATAATTGAGTTTAAATGGAAAGTTATAGGAGGGTCAAACTTTATGAGCGAAGTTAATAGGGATGAAGTTAATCTAGGTATAGTTAAAATATCTGATGAAGTTATAAGTGTTGTAGCTGCAGTAGCATCCTCGGAAATAGATGGAGTAGTTGAAATAGGGCATAGTCAAGTTTCACCAAATGGAAATAAATTTTCTAAAAAGAGCTTAGGCAAGGGTGTTAAGGTTTCTGTTGACAATGAAGAAGCAGTTATAGAACTTGCTATATCAGTTGAATATGGAGTTAAGATTCCTGATTTAGTATATAAGGTTCAAGATAATGTAAAAAGTACTGTGCAGGCTATAACAGGGTTAAAAGTATCAATGGTGAACATATATGTACAAAATATAATTATCTTAAAGGATAAAAATGAAATATTAGATAAATAATTATCACCCTCTGTTTACAGAGGGTGTTTCTTTGTGTTAATGTTATAATGCTATGATTAATAAAGTTTATTAGGACAATAATATTAAGCAAAGGAAAATCAATTAGGAGGACAAATATAGAATGAACAGAGCAAAATCAAGAGAATACTTATTACAATTAGTCTATCAAATGGAGATTACAGGAGATAGTCCTTTAGAAACCTTTAACTCTTTTATGGAAGATAATGAAGATGAGAAGGATAACTTAGATTTAGAATATATAAAATTAGCATTAGAAGGAATAAAAATAAATAAGGAAACTATAGATTCTAAAATAAAAGAACAATTAGTAAATTGGAAATTAAATAGAATATCTAAAGTTAATTTAGCAATACTTGAAATTGCAGTTTATGAAATATTATTTAAAGAGGATATACCAGAGAAAGTTTCTATAAATGAAGCAATAGAGATATGCAAAAAATACTCTGATGATAAATCAGTAGCATTTATAAATGGGGTATTAGATAAAGTATATAAAAGTATTTAGTTAATTTAGGGGGATTGATGATTTTGGGAAATATAATAAATGGTAGAGAGATAGCAAATCTTATTAAAGATGAAATAAAAAATTTTATAGAAGATAAAAATAATAAGGCACCTAAAATAGTATCCATATTAGTAGGAGATGATGGCGGTTCTATTTATTATCAAAATTATCAAGAAAAATCTGCTTTAGACTTAGGAATAGATTTTGAAAAAATAAAGTTAGAAAAAACTATAGATGGAAAAGAGTTAGGGAAGGTTATTTTAAAATTAAATAATGATAGTAGCGTCCAAGGAATAATGTTACTTCTTCCTCTTCCAAAGCATATAGATGAAAAAAAAATAACAAATTTAATATCACCAGAAAAAGATTTAGATTGTTTATCTGATACAAGTATAGGGAGATTTTATAAGGGGGAAGAATGCTTTATTCCATGTACTCCATATAGTGTTATAACACTTCTTAAAAGGTCTAATATAGATCTTCAGGGGAAAAATGTTGTTATAATAGGAAGAAGTAATATAGTTGGAAAGCCTTTATTTCAAATGTTTTTAAACGAAAATGCTACAGTTACAATATGTCACTCTAAAACTAAGAATCTAAGGGACATTACTAAAATGGCTGATATTTTAGTTGTAGCTATAGGAAAACCTAAATTTGTAGATGATAGTTACATAAAGGAAGGTACTATTGTTATAGATGTAGGAACATCAAATGTAGAAGGAAAAATAACAGGAGATGTAGATTTTGAAAAGGTAATTTCTAAAGCATCTATGATAACACCTGTTCCAGGAGGGGTAGGAGCTTTAACTACAGTTTTATTATTTAAAAATCTATGTAAAGGACTGAAATAAATTATGAAGCTAAAAACACTTACTGTTACCGAAGTTAATGAGTATTTAAAAAAGACTATAGATAATAACTTTATTTTAAATAATATACTTTTAAAAGGAGAAATATCTAACTTTAAGCTTCATTCAAAAGGTCATATGTATTTTTCTTTAAAGGATAAAGAGAGCAAGATTAACTGCATCATGTTTAAAAATGATGCAGTTAATTTAGATTTTATCCCTGAAGATGGTATAAATGTAGAAGTAAGAGGAAGGGTATCTATATATTTAAAGGATGGAAGTTTAAGGCTTTATTGCAGTACTATGAAAAAAGCAGGTGTTGGAGAATTATTTGAGGAATTTAATAAACTTAAAGAAGAATTAGATAAAGAGGGGCTTTTTGATAGTTTCTTTAAAAGAAAAATACCAGTTTATCCTAAAAAAGTCGGAGTTGTAACATCTCCTACAGGAGCTGCAATAAAAGATATAATAACTGTTATAAAGAGAAGAAATAAAGGAATTGATATTATTCTTTACCCAGCTTTAGTTCAGGGAGTAAATGCTCCTAAAACAATAATAGATGGAATAAATTACTTTAACAAAAAACACTCAGTTGATGTAATAATAATAGGAAGAGGTGGAGGATCAATAGAAGAACTTTGGGCATTTAATGATAGAGAACTTGCCTATGAGATATTTAATAGTAAAATACCTGTAATATCAGCTGTAGGCCATGAAATAGATTTTAGTATATCAGACTATGTTTCTGATTTAAGAGCTGCAACACCAAGTGCAGCAGGAGAAATTGTTTCACCAAGTGTAGAGGAAATGATTAATAAATTAAATCATTATAAAGAGACTTTAAATAAAGAAATGTTAAATACTATAAATCAAAATAAGGGAAAATTAAATAATTTAGGTAAAATTTTAAAAAGTAACAGTCCATTAAAACTTTTAGATGAGAGAAAAAAGAATCTAGACTATTTAAATTATAGGATGAATATTAAAATAAAAGACTTAATTGAACATAACAAAGGAGAACTTAATAGATTAAATCATGTTTTAATGTCATTAAATCCACTAAATACCTTAAGTCGTGGATATTCTATAGTTTTAGATGAAGATGATAATATATTAAGTTCTGTTAATGAGTTGAGAAAAAAAGATAATATAACTATATTTATGAAGGATGGAAACATTACCATGGATATAAAAGTTAGGGGAAAGGAGAAATAATAATGGCTAAGGTAGAAAATACTTATGAATTTATGCTAAATGGTTTAAATACTATAGTTAATAACTTAGAAAATGGAGATTTAACTCTAGAAGAATCCATAAATAAATATGAAGAAGGGGTTAAACTATTAAATAAGTTATATAAAAAGTTGAATACTCTTGAAGGAAAGATTAAAATAGTTAGTAATGATATAGAAAAAGATGCTGGAGATGAACTAAATGGTTATAAATAGTTTAAAAAACTTAGTTGATGAAAGTCTAAAGGATTATTTTTTAAGAAAAGAAAAAACATATAGTAGTATTTTATATGAAGCTATGTCTTATAGCTTAAATACAGGAGGAAAGAGAGTAAGGGCAATTCTTTTTCTTTTAGCATATAGTATATATAAGAAAGATTATAAAAAAGTTTTAGAAGTGGCATTAGGAATCGAAATGATTCATACATATTCTTTAATTC